>CAVSGB010000248.1:0-3708 GCA_963726845.1 uncultured Bacteroidota bacterium
TCCTTTCCTGCACAAGGTAAAGGTAAAACCAATTGATAAAAATATAACCAACATAACCCTGCAGGGAATAGCTTATTGTTAGTAAAATAAAACTTCCTGAGCGCAACCCATTATTTTTATTTTGAAGCGAACTATCCGTTTTAGTTTCAATATTTTCGTCATTTATTATTTGCGGTTCCCTAATTTTAGTCCAGATTAATGCAATGGCCAGCGCCGGGATAGCTGAGGCCAAAAGGGCGATTCGCCATCCAAAATGTACCATTACATTTGCAACAATCGATGGGGCAAGCGCTGAACCAAGCCCGACCGATGTTATGACAATAGCATTGGCACGTCCCTGGAATTTTGGCAAAACCCATCGCGATATTCCCTGGGCTGAACCCGGATATGTTGGTGCAGCAGTTATTCCCAGCATAAAACGGCAAACCAGAAAGGCTGCCAGCGCACTAAATGCGGTAGTTTGAACAATTCCTAATCCGACAAGTGTCTGCAAAATTGTAAAAACAACCCACATCCATGCAGCCAAAGCCAGTACCCTGCGTGAACCCCAGCGATCGGACAGCGCCCCGGCAGGTACCTGGAACAGCGCGTAACCCAAAAGAAATGAGCTAAACACACGTCCCATCGCGACCTGCGACAAACCGAATTCATTCATCAGCAATGGCCCGGCGGTTGCAACGTTTACACGGCAGATATACCCTGCAGTTGCTGTCGCAAAAAGCATTGTTACGATACGCCATGAAGTTTTATTTTTGCTCATGCTAACTTTTTATGCATCAATATTTCCGATTCGCCTTCTATAATATAATCTTTAAATTCTCCTGCCTGTTCATATCCCAATCGTTTATAAAAAGATTGTGCAGCTTTATTGAAAGAAGATACACAGAGGAACATGTGCTTTGAACTTTTCCCAAAATAGTTTTCTGCATATTTCATTAATGCAGTTCCAACTCCTTTTCCTTTTAAATTTTCCGAGACCACAATTGATTTCACATAAGGTGAACCGGCCACACCACGAGGGTGCATAACAATTGCCCCACAAGGCAGGTTTTCCAAATGGGCTGTAAATATTAGATATTCCGGATCGTTGCAGGTTTTTTGGCATTGCTCATATGCAATCCGAAGATTTATCCAGGGTTGAGAATCGGACATTAGCTTTGCAACCCATTCTCTTTCTTCAAATTTAGCTTGTTCTATAATAAAGTCTTCCATTTCTGCTGTTGAATGGAATAAAAGTAAACTTATTACAAATAATTTTCAATATCGTAGAATTTATATTTCAGTTCTTCCTCATTTTTTTTACATTCGCTTTTCATGTTTTTATGCAAAATTAAAGTTTAAGCCATGCAAAAGTACAAATCATCTTTATTGCCTTTCTTTATAGGTTTATTGATTTCATTTATTCTTTTTATAACATTGAATTGGTGGGGGTTTCTGGTTATTTTTCCGTGGATTGGGTTTTCGATAAGTTTTGGGATTTTCCTTCGTCAGAAATTAAAAGGCAATAAAAGGTTGATAGGAAGGAAAGTTTCAATTTTAATGATATTGCCTTGTTTGCTATTATTTGTACCCATTATAAATAATGAGAATTTTCAGTTAGAAGGCGTTTTTTTAATAGTTATTGTTGGATTTTTCTTTAAAGGATTCATCCATTACGCGATAGCAAAAATATTCGGGCCATTAATCTGGCGGCGTGGCTTCTGCGGTTATGCCTGCTGGACTGCCGCCGTGTTGGATTGGCTGCCAATTAAAAATAAAATCAGCAACATTCCCCGTTCCTATAGGAATCTCCGTTTTATTATGCTTTCGCTTTCATTGCTGGGCCCGATATTCCTGATATTCGTTTTTTCTTATAATCCCTGGACAGATTATATAAATAAACAGGAAATGAAATTGATGTTTATCAGCAATGGATTGTATTATGCAATCGCGATCCCATTGGCTTTCATTTTATCCGACAAAAGGGCATTTTGCAAATATGTTTGTCCGGTTGCATTGGTTATGAAACCTGCAAGCAAAATAGGGTTATTAAAAATTAAGCCCAATTTGCAGAACGAATGTACCGAATGTAAATCTTGCAATAAACACTGTCCGATGGGCGTTGATGTGATGGGCTTTATGAAAAGAAATCTTCCAGTTACAGATACAGAATGTATTTTATGCAATGATTGCAGCATTGTGTGCCCGACTAAAAAGATTGCATAGAAAATTAATTAAAACTCGCATCAGGGCTGCAAATAACGTGAAGTTTATGTGGCAGAATTTTAATTTTATAACTGCCCAAACCTAAAGATTCACCATCGGCTTCGCCCGCGATAGATGATTTGGGAATTATTTCAACAACTCTTCCAGTATGCGTGGAAACCTTGTGGTCCTGCGTGAACCTGCCATTATACAAACCTTTAAAATTTTTAATAATGCCCAAAATTCCTATCTTACGGATTATTGTTATATGAAATTCGCCTTTTACCGGATTTGCCCCGGGAACCTGCATCATCCCGCCGCCGTTGTATTTTCCTATTCCAATGCTGATACTGAAAAGGTTCACGTTTAATTGTTTTCCATCGATATTAATAATAGCTGGCCGGGACTGAAAATTTTTATAACTCCAGAGAAAACTCTGGATAAAAACCCTCAAACCTGAAATTCCTTTGTTCTTTAAAGTATTCGCATGACCGGCTACCAGAGCATCGAATCCAAAACCGGCTATGTTTACAAAAAATCTTTTTATAGTAGATTCATTATTAAAATATTCCAATTCGCCAACATCCTGGATTACAGTTTTCCCTGCTTTAATTATATCCATCGCAGATTTGTAATTATCGGGTATCACGAATGTTTTTGTCCAATCGTTTCCAGTCCCAACCGGGATCATTCCTATTATAATTTTATCGGAAATATTATTGTCCCTGCTGAAAATTCCATTTACTGCCTCATTTAAAGTACCATCACTGCCAGCCAGAATAAAATGCGTATTTCCCAGGTTGGCCAATTGGTTAGCCAATTGAATTGTGTGACCGGGATATTCTGAGATATTCAGTTGGTAAGAAAATCCCGAACTGTTCAAAATACGGATTATTTCGTTCCTGTCGCGCAATCCTTTGCCGCAGCCTGCATGAGGATTAAGAATAACCTGCCATTCAGGTGCCGGAGTGGATTGCATCATAAACAGGGCTTTTGTAAATATTTTTTTTATCTGAACCAAAAATAGAAACAAGATTGGAAATATATTCAATTTTATCTTTCTGAAAATAAACATTTCGCCATAAATTCGTCAAAAGATTTAAATTTATAAAAATATGAAAGCTTTGGATTTAATTTCAACTTCATTGAATAGCCCAAATGACGAGCCAAACCAAAAACTGGCCAAAGAAATTATTGCATCAAAAAACTATGAATGGGTAAAAGAGCTTGCTGAAAACCTCTCGAACGAAGACAAAAATATACAAAGCGATTGCATAAAAGTGCTGTATGAAATTGGCGAACGTGGTGCGCCAGAGCTAATTGCTGCCCATTGGAAAGCTTTCATCGATATTTTGTATTCTAAAAATAACCGTCTTGTTTGGGGCGCCATGACTGCCATTGATAAAATTGCATTGTTAAAACCTTCGGAAATTTTTAAAAACCTCGAACTGATTGAGAAAATTATTGAAAAAGGTTCCGTAATTACAATTGACCATGGCATTTCCATTCTTGCAAAACTTGCTT
>CAVSGB010000249.1:0-14737 GCA_963726845.1 uncultured Bacteroidota bacterium
AGGTCAACGACTGGGAAAATCCAAAACTTGTTGGCCTTAACCGCGAAGCGCCACATGCCATCATGCAACCATATATGGATACGAAAGCGGCCTTAGCTGGTGATTTAAAAAATTCGCCATTTTTCTTTTCACTCAACGGGAAATGGAAATTTAACTGGGTGAAAAGCCCGAATGAAAGGCCTATTGGTTTTTTTAAAGAGTCTTTTGATATCTCCAACTGGAAAGAAATTGTCGTTCCCGGCGACTGGCAATTCGAAGGTTATGATGTTCCATTGTACGTTAATATCCGCTACCCTTTCAAGGCTGATCCGCCTTTCATTCCTTCAGATTACAACCCGGTTGGCTCTTACCGCAAAACTGTTACATTGCCTGTCGGATGGAAAGAAAGGGAAGTTTTTTTATTCCTAGGAGGTGTCAACTCATTTTTATATGTTTGGGTAAACGGGCAATATGCTGGATTGAGCAAAGATTCGAAAACACCTGCCGAATTCGACATTACAAAATTTGTCAAACCAGGGGCAGCAAATACTATTTCGCTACAGGTTTTTCGGTGGTGCGATGGCAGTTACCTCGAAGACCAGGATTTCTTCCGTCTCAGCGGAATCGAGCGCGATGTATATCTTTATTCAACACCTAAAACACATATCCGCGATATTGAAGTTATATCGGATCTCGATGCAGATTACAAAAACGGTTCAATTACCATCAATTCCGATTTGATAAATTATCAACCAAAAGATGCAAAGGGCTATTCTGTTGAAGCCTCTTTGATAGATCAGTCCGGTAAAAATATTTTTCCTCCTGCAACTAAAAAGATCGATATAAAAAGTAGTGCGAAAATTTCAATCGAACAGAAAATACTGAACCCGCAAAAGTGGTCAGCCGAATATCCAACTCTTTATTCTGTATTGGTTTCATTAAAAGACAAAAGCGGAAAGGTAATTGAAGCATTTGCATGCAAAACCGGTTTCAGAAAAGTTGAAATTAAAGATGGCAATTTATTAATAAATGGTGTACGGGTTTTTATTAAAGGAGTCAACCGTCATGAACACGATATGATAAACGGGCATGTGATTACAGAAGAATCAATGGTTCAGGATATTAAACTGATGAAGCAGTTTAATATCAATACTGTCCGCACATGCCATTATCCCAATGATCCGCGATGGTATGAATTATGTGACAAATATGGCCTATACGTAATTGACGAAGCCAATATCGAATCGCATGGAATAGGTTACGATCCTGATAAAACACTTGCAGGTAAACCTGATTGGGCTGATGCACACATGGACAGGACTGTCCGCATGGTTGAGCGCGATAAAAACCATCCCTGTATCATAACCTGGTCTCTTGGAAATGAAGCGGGTGACGGAAAAAACTTTGAAGATGACTATGCATGGATCAAACAACGTGACAAAACCCGGCCTGTGCAATACGAAAGAGCAGAAGAGAAAACACATACTGATATTGTATGTCCCATGTATCCGGGGATTGACATTTTGAAAAAATATTCTACAAAGCCTCAACAGCGACCGCTAATCATGTGTGAATATGCACATGCAATGGGCAATAGCACCGGAAATTTTAAGGATTATTGGGATGTTATAGAAACAACACCATACCTGCAGGGAGGATGTATATGGGATTGGGTGAGACCAGAGTTTTGCAAACAAGAATTCATCAGGAGATACATGCTGGTTTTATGGTGGTGATTACGGAATTATTAATAATATACCAAGCGATACAAATTTCTGCTGCAACGGACTGGTTTCAGGAAACCGGAAAATTCACCCGGGTTTGTGGGAAGTGAAGAAAGTTTACCAGGACATTTCTGTAAAACCAGTGGATGTTAAAGCAGGTAAATTCGAAATTTTCAATAAGTACGATTTTACTGACCTGAGCCAATTTGAAATTCATTGGGTAATTTACGAAAATGGCAAGCCTGTTGCAAACGGGTTGGTTGCAAACCAACAGGTACCGCCGCATAAAAGTAAAATAATCACGGTAGTTTACCCTTCAATTAACTTATTAGCTGGAAGTGAATACTTCATTACTTTCAGTTTTAAGACAAAGGGAGTTGGAGAACTTATTACAAAAGGTTTCGAAGTAGCATGGGATCAGTTTCAACTTCCCTGGGAAAAGAAGGATGTTGTAAAACCCGATATTTCATCACTTCCAAAATTAATTTTAAAAAATAATACAACTGATAAGCCAGCAATCGTGGGAAATAATTTTCAAATAACTTTTGATGCCAAAACTGGGCAATTGAAATCGTTTGTTTACGATACATCCGAATATATTGCTTCAATTCCGGTTCCTGATTTCTGGAGGGCTGCCACTGACAACGATATGGGCAACAAAATGCCCCTGCGTTGCGGAGTATGGCGTTATGCATTTGATGATGCTTTGCTGGATTCATTTGGAACCAAACTCAACAACCCGGGCGAAGTTGAAGTAAAAACAGTTTTCAAATTACCTTCAATTGCTTCAAAATATTTTGTTACTTACTCCATCTTTGGTAATGGAGAAGTAATAATACGAAACAGGTTCGTACCTGGAAAAGAAGGATTGCCGGAAATCCCGCGTGTAGGAATGAAATTTGGGATTCCGGGCCGATTTGAGAATATTACATGGTATGGACGTGGGCCGCAGGAAAATTACCAGGACAGGAATTCTGGTGCAATGATTGCCGTACATTCGCGAAATGTCAGCGAATTCTTTTTCCCGTATGTGCGCCCACAGGAATGTGGTAACCTTACCGGTGTTCGTTGGATTTCGCTGAAAGATAACCTTGGCAATGGTTTCATCGCTGCCGGTATGCCAGAACTTTCAGTAAGTGCATTAAATGTTAATACCAGCGATTTGAATTGGTCGCCTCGGACTCGCCATGCTTGCGAAGTGCGCAAAAGCAATTATATTACACTTCATCTCGATTATAAACAAATGGGAGTGGGTGGCGACAATAGTTGGGGCGCTCCGGTTCATCCTGAATATGCAATCCCTGCAAAGGAATACAGCTATATTATTAGGTTTAAACCATTCAGCCGGAATGAAGGCCAGGAAGAAAAACTTCTACAGAACATGTATTAATTATGACGAATTATCTTGTGATACGACGGATTCAGGGAAAAATATTAATTTAGCAAACAGAACAGCTAATATACAAATTCGATGAATGTTTTGCTTATAGGTTCAGGTGGTAGGGAAAGTGCAATTGCTTGGAAAATAATAAAAAGCGACAAGCTAACCCAGCTTTTTATTGCTCCCGGAAATGCCGGTACTGGCAATATTGCAGTAAATATAGGGCTCACGCCATTTAATTTCGAATCAATTGGCAAGTTTGTCCTGACCAACAAAATAGACCTTGTTGTGGTTGGCCCTGAAGAGCCTTTGGTAAACGGGATTGTTGATTATTTTATGCAACACGAAAGTTTATCACAAGTTCCAGTTATAGGCCCATCGAAGGCTGGTGCAATGCTCGAAGGCAGCAAGGACTTTGCAAAAGGATTCATGATGCGTCATAACATCCCTACTGCAAAATATCAAAGTTTCAAAACAGGTGAATTAGATAAAGGTATTGAATTTTTAAAGTCTTTAAAACCTCCTTATGTTTTAAAAGCCGACGGACTTGCAGCCGGGAAAGGTGTTATTATCCTTGATAATCAAGAGGAAGCTGAAAATGAACTTTCGGCCATGCTTCAGGGTAAATTCGGCAATGCAAGCAAAACAGTTGTTATTGAAGAATTTTTAAAAGGCGTTGAACTTTCTGCATTTATATTGACCGATGGTATTTCATATCGAATCCTTCCGGAAGCAAAGGATTATAAAAGGGTTGGAGAAGGAGATACAGGCCCAAATACAGGAGGCATGGGGGCAATTTCACCAGTACCTTTTGCAACACCTGAATTTATGAATAAGGTTGAAGACCGGATTATTAAACCAACAATTGACGGTTTAATAATGGAAAAAATACCTTACAAAGGATTTATTTTCTTCGGGTTGATAAATGTTGAAGGCAATCCTTATTTAATTGAATATAATGTCAGATTGGGCGATCCTGAGTCGGAGGTTGTTTTGCCCCGGATTAAAAACGACATCCTGGAAGTTTTTCAGGCGGTAGCTACAAATACACTTAATGAAATAAAAATTGAAACTGATACACGCACAGCTGTAACTGTAATGCTCGTTTCGGGTGGTTATCCGGATTCATATACAAAAGGGAACGAAATAAAGCATCTTGAAAAAGTTTCAGGCAGCATAATTTTTCACGCTGGCGCTGACTATAAAGATGGGAAAATTGTTACAACTGGTGGAAGGGTAATAGCTGTAACTTCACTGGGCAATAATAAAGAAGAAGCGCTTGCAACATCTTATAAAAATGCTGAAATAATTGAATTTAGAAATAAGTACTTCAGGAAGGATATTGGATTTGATCTGTAATATTTTAGATATAAGAATCAAGAACAAAGAGCAAGGATTAAAAACTAAAAATGTTAATATAGAAAATTAATAACTTATCAAAATTGTTACTAAGGATAGCCAAAACGAACCAACCAGTTTCAGTAATAATTATCCCCTTATTGTGCGCATGTATTTGGTTTAACCTTTATTCGCCTTACAGGGATGTTTATGCATCAGGCACATCACAAATGCCACTTAACGAAATTATTCAAAAATTAATTCCTCCTTTTTCGTTTGCATCCAGAATTACAGGATTTATCCTTCTTCTTGTGGTAGCGTTTATATTAAATCACCAAAATACCAAATTTATCTTCATCCCGGAACGTTCATACATGCCGACAATAATTTATCTGGTCATAGTTTGCGGATTAGTAACTTATCGTGGTTATCACCCAGTTTTGCCGGCAACTATATTTTTATTATTGGCATTTGAAAGAATGTTGGATTCATATAAAAATGAAAACCTTTCTTATAATCCATTTGATGCAGGACTTTTTTTGGGTTTAGGAAGCCTTTTTTATTTCAATATTATTTTTTTTATAATTTTCTTGTGGACTGCATTGGTAGTACTTAGGTCTTTCTATTGGCGTGAATGGCTTTATACTGTGTTGGGGGCAGGGATTCCTTATTTCATATTATTCGGTGTTTATTATTTAGCTGACCTTAAATGCAATACTATTATCCTGGCTATAAAGTCTAATTTCAGTTATCATGGAATATTAGACATAAGCAAAACCCAAATCGTATTTACGGGGTTTTTGGCAATATTGATATTAATTGCGAGTCAATATATTTTTAAAATCATGCCAAATAAGAAAATACTTCCCCGTAAGTCGTATAATCTGTTTTTAATCGAATTCTTTATTGTAATCCTTTTATATTTTTCAATTCCTTCGGCTTCCTCAGAATTGGCTTATATCATAGCCTTGCCGGTTTCGATGCTTATTTCTCATATTTTTGTAACTGCAAAAAAAACCAGGATACTCGATATTATTTTTGACTTACTTATAGCGTTTATTCTTGTTCTCCAGATATTCCGGTTCTGATAATTTAACTATAGTTACCAGTCATTATGAACAATGGCTGGAATTCAAAACTTTTATAATGCGGCCTATATCGGTCAACATTATAATATCGTTTTACATCCACAGTTTTTTTCTGGCTTGTTACCACATCAAGTGGTGCATTGTCGTAGCGGCCATTGCGCAATACAACCAACCGGCCATGAATACCTTTCAGGATCAGATCGAGGGCTAAATTACCAAATGCCATCGGAACTATGGAATCAATTGCATCAGGATCGCCTCCACGTACCATGTACCCTAAACTTTGATGAATTACATTGATGCTTTTGCCATTATTATATTTGGGCGAAAGCTCTTTTATTTTTTTCGACACCACATCTCCAATACTTCCTATAGTTTCATGTAATGCCATTTCACTTTCCTTGCTGGGAAGGACAACTTTAGGCGAACCTTCCATCATGGCACCTTCCGAAACCAATAATACAGAATATTTGCTTGGGTTCCTGTTCCTATCTTCTACCATAAGTTCTGTAAGTTTTTCAATATTGAACCTATGTTCGGGAATCACACATCTGTTGGCTGCCCCGGCCATTGTCGGCAACATCGAAGTAAAACCTGCATAACGCCCGAAGATTTCAACTACGAGAATCCGCTCATGAGACCCGGCAGATGTTCGCAATGTATTTGTCATGCTTATGGTACGTGTAATGCAGGTGCTGAATCCTATACAGTAATCCGTTCCCGGCACATCATTATCCATAGTTTTAGGAATAGCAATTATTTTAATCCCTTCCTGGTACATTCGAACAGCATAACTCAATGTATCGTCTCCTCCAATAGGAATAAGAAAATCTATGCCGAGATAATCAAGGTTTTTTATTACTTCGGGTGTGAGATCGTTTATTTCTTTATTGAACCTGGCTTGTAAATGAATTGGGACCGCATCTTTCGGCACATGGCTTGGACGTGTGCGAGATGTGTGCAGGAAAGAGCCACCGGTTCGGCCTGCTTTGTTTACAAGCTCTTCGGTAAGGACCATATAATTATTGCTGTTGTCGGCATGTTTCTCGCGAACAAGTTCCATAATTCCTAACCAGCCTCTCATCAGTCCAATTACCTGAAATCCTTCTTCCAGCGCCCTTAAAGTAATTGCCCTTATTGCCGGATTCAATCCCGGAACATCGCCTCCACCGGTTAAAATGGCTATTGTGCCCCGCTTCTTGACAAATTCGCTCATAATGTTTTGTTTAAAGATTAGTATTGTCTTTGCCCAATAAATTTAAGATTTTTTCTTCAATAATATCTTTAGTAATTCAAAATTGAAGCAAAGAATTTGTTAAATAGAGCTTAATAGTTATTCGAACGTATAAAAAAGATTCTATTCTTTTCGGGTAGCAAGAATAACTTTAATTTTAAGCTTGTTTCCAATATCGATGATGTCAACTACATGCTGAAGTGTAATATCGTTATCAGCCCGAAGAATAATTGTGGTTCTCTTTTGCCCTTGCCATAAGTGCTTTAAGCTTGATTTCAATTCGTTCAAAAGGGATCTCTTCGTCATTTATATAATACCTGAGTTGTTTGGTTACAGACAGATTGATGTTCTGCTTGGAGACTGTTTGTTCAGAATTTGAAGCTTTAGGTAACAGAAGTTTGATAACTGAAGGATTTACCATTGTTGAAACAATAAGAAAAAAGAGCAACAGGAAGAACATAATATCGTTTAGCGATGCAGTATATACTTCGGAAGCTTTTGTCTTTCTTCTTTCAATTTTCATATTTTGGAAAATTTAATTCCCTTTTACAGCATTGGCAACCTTTGTAAGCGATCGTTCCATATTGTGGACAAAATTATCGATCATAGTATTTAAATAATAAAAACCTGAATAGGCAATTATTCCAACAGTCAGGCCAGCTGCCGAACTTACCATTTTTTGATATAAACCGCCAGCTATAATTCCAATACTGATATTATCGGCTAAAGAAATATTATAAAATATTTTGATTACGCCAAATATAGTTCCCAGAAACCCGAACATAGGTGCCACTGAAGCTATAATTCCAATATAGCTTAAATTTTTCTCAAGCAAAAAAGCCTGGCTTTTTGCCTCATCGGCCATAGTCTGTTCAATATCTTTGGCAGGAAGTTTAGGGTTTTCAAAGCTTACATGAATTACATGGCCAATCGGATGAGAATATTTCAAGCTAAGTTCGCGCACTGAATTATAATCTTTTTCTTTAATCCTTTTGCAGATTTCTTCAATAAAACCCTGGTCGATCTTTGAAACTGAACTGATAATTGTATATCGTTCGATCATAAAATAAACTGCCAGTATAGACATTAGTAATATAGGGATCAATATCCATCCACCTTTCATCACAATATCGAAAACGCTTTCAGAACGTGCTATCTGAATAGAACTTAAAGAATCTAAAAATATCATGTTAGTCTACAGTTATGTTTATGTTATTGCCCAAAGTTAAAAGTAAAAATGCATTTTTAAATCTTGTTTTTAAATATTTAAAAAGGCCGCCTTTTTAGAGCAGCCTTTATTTTATTACCAATTAAGTATTTTGTTGAAATCATATTCCTCCGGAAACTTAACAAACTTTTTCGCAGCTTCATAATCAGCAGGAATTATGTAATGCAGGCCATCTTTAAAAACCATTTTGACCCTTCCCGAATTCATGTTTACTAATCGTGGCAAGACTTTTCCATTTGCATCCGAAACATCTTTCAGAAATAGTGGTACAATGTTGTTTTGGTGATCGACAGTAACCATGCAACCACTTTTACCTTCGGCAAACAATTCATAAACCCCAAGCCCTAACTGGGTTGCATAGGCCAAATCGTAAGCAATTGGCCTGCAGCAGCGTAATTCGTAACCCATTTCGTTCGGGCGGCTCTTGGTTTTAATACCAAGTACTTTCAGTTGCTGTTGCAAAAGATAATTGAAAATATGCGATTTGCTTACATTCCCCAATTCAGGGTGGCCATGTTCATCGAAAGTAAATTGTATGCCGGAAGCAACTATTTCTTCATCGCTCATAAAATGGAACACACCTTCGCTGATAATTGCACAACCATAGTCGAGACCTAAGATACTTCGTTTAATAATTGAAGAAATAAGCAAGTTTGTTATTTTTTCAAAAGTTACCTTGGTTTTATTAAACATTTCAGGGATAATAATCATCGGATAATGGCATGCTGTACCGATACCAAATGCCAAATGCCCTGCTTCGCGGCCCATTGCTGCTACTACAAACCATGTACCGCTGGTACGCGCATCTTCATAAATAGTAGTGGCCAATCTTACTCCTTCTTCTTTTGCAGAATGGTATCCGAATGTTGGAATCCCTTCGGGCAATGGCAAATCGTTGTCAATAGTTTTTGGTACGTGAATATTCGAAATCTTTAAATTTTTAGACTGCAGGTATTTTGTAAGTCTGGCTGCAGTAGAAGCAGTATCGTCGCCACCAATTGTAACAAGAAGTTTTACATTGTATTTTTCAAAGAAATCGGGTTTGAATTCTTCGTCTTTCGGTTTATAGCGACTCATGCGCAAAGCCGAACCACCACGGCTGAATATTGCATCCGCGTGTTGAAAATCGAGAAATTCGATGTTCGGCTCTCCATTGAAAAGGGTTTTATATCCTTCGTGAATCCCGATAACCCTGTATCCGTTTTTTAAAAATACTTTGGTCACCGAACCAATAACTGTATTAATACCAGGTGCAGGACCGACCTGCACAAAGAATGGCAACTGATTGTTCCATAATGTCTGTTATTTTTGAGTAATAAATTGATTAATTGTTATTTAAGAATAATTTCTATTTTAAAAATCACACAAATATGGCAATAAATTTTTTAATAATATAGAATTGAAATTAAGAATTATTTATCTTTCAAAGCTGACTTTATAATTCAGCAATTTCAATTATTTACCAATTGTTAATTATTCAATAATTTTTCTATTTTTGCAACCTGTTAAGCAGGTTCTTTAAATTTGGGGGATTAGCTCAGTTGGCTAGAGCGTTTGCATGGCATGCAAAAGGTCGAGAGTTCGATTCTCTCATTCTCCACCCAGACCTGGCAATTTATTCTCAGGCTTTTTTTCTTCCGCTTTCTTTATCGAATTGCCCATCGTGAATCCTATTAAACGTTCGTAACGACTGCTAAACTGCTTGTAATACACAAATACAAGATAATCGTTTTCGGTTTCAAAATGATTTCCTTCCAGGTAAGTAAGGTCGATTTCATTGCTTTCATGCTCTTTAAAAGCATACAGATAATTGTAGTATCCTTGTTTTAAAAGCAATTGCAAATAATAAGAATGTGTTTGAAAATTATAAACCATTTTCGAAGTTTTATTACATTCCCATCCTGTAAGCGCACCGTAAATATAAACATCGCCTTCAAGAAATGGGTCCTTTAAAGGAAGGGAAAACTTAACCATTAAATAATCTGCATCCCTGTCCTTGTTTATTCCAAGGCTGTTCGCGATATAATAATTGCCATTCAAATCCTTATCGAAGAAATATTGTTTCCTGTTTCGCAATTCATCCGGATATAAATCTATACTGCAACTGTTACTCGCGAATTCAATTTTTTGAATTCGCGGGCTTTGATATTTTGTGCTTTTAATATCGAAATTCCTGTATTCATTTCCCCCTTCAAATAGATTTGAATCCAGGTCGTCATAAAACAAGGTATTGTCTTCGCCCAGACGGGAAATAATATTTGTTTTCATCCCTGCCGAAGGGTTATTCTGAAAAATGAAAGTCCTGATTTCTGTTTTTAAATCGGTATAATCCTCAACATTAGGCTTTACTGAAATTTTAAATTGCTGCGATCTTTTCATATATTTTGCAATTTCAGGCTGAAGCATTTTTAAATCAATTGCAGCAATATTCTCGCAGATATAAAACCTTTTCATAAAAACAATCTTTTTATCATCAAAATCGTCATAAACTTTGATAATATAATTGCCTGAAATTGTCGGGTTACAATTTTCGTTAGGGAGAACAAGTGAATAATGCAAATAATTAATAAGTGTATTTGAAGAAAACAAATGATCTGTAATCTGGTTCTGTTCAAAGCCTTCTGCAAACTGGGAAAATGAAAGGTCAGATGGTTCCCAGTCGGCATTACAATGAATCAGTGTATAACAATAATTTTTCAGGTCTTTATTAAAATCATCGAAGCTGAGTTTTAGTTTATCCTCCGAATTCAATATTATTACCGGGTAAGAAAGCTCCCACCCATTTTTATAAATTTGGACTGTTTTTATATTTTCATTATAAATTGAGTCTTTTATTATTTGGCTATTGACAGAAAAAATGAGAAAATGGGATAATAATAAAAGAATGATTGTTTTCTTTCTCATAATCGTGTTTTTCACAAATTTAATAAAATACCAGCTTCCAATCTTATTTAAATCTGCATTTAGAATAATTAGACAAAAACCATGAACAAAAAACTAAGAGTCAGAATAAAATGAAAATATAACTTGTAAATAATACTATAAGTAAATTGTAGCGGCCGTTTTTTGAAAACCATAAAATCCTGCATTTTGTCTAGGCTCTTGGTTCTTGTACCTATATTCATTATTTATATTATTTTTATTCTGCAGTTATTTTTCCGATAAATTCTTATTTTTACCTTTGGTATACAAATAATTCCATCTTTTAATGAAACATCCATGCACTATCGTTTACAACAAGGAAATATATATTATATGGGTGTTCCATACGTATGCACTTATTAAGTATAATGTTTTAATCTAAATATATGTATGAAACATCCATTCACTATCGCACACAATAAGGATATGAACCCCGAAGGGCTCTGCGAAGCAAATTTAAAATGGATGTTCCATGAGAATCAACTATAAGATTATTAAAAGTTTAACCTAATTATATTCTCATGAAACTGCGACTGACTATAACTGGAAAATTAGGATTAGGCTTCGGCCTGTTAACCCTGGCATATATTATTAATTCAATTCTTGTATATAACAGGCTTGAAGAAAGCAGGGAAAAAGGCCAGATGATTATCAGCATTTACGAACCTTCAGTAGCTGACCTCGAGAAGATCCATGGCCTGGTTACTTCATCACAACAGCTGCTTAAAAACTGGGTTTATGTGGAAAAAGAAACAGTTACACCGGATAAGCTAAAGCTTTTGGAAATTCTTGACCTTCAACTCCCATATCTTCAAAATAATATTTTACGGCTTTACCATCAATGGCCAAAACCAGAGCAACTCATTTTTAACAATATACAAAATAGCCTTAATGATAGCCTGATTGTCCTTCACAAACAAATTACCGGATTTTTAAATAAGCCTGAAGCGTATAATGATAAAATCCAGTTGTCGAAATTTGAAACCATGATTGGATATGAAGGCCGCGTCTCCGTATTGACCGACAAGACTCTTTCTAGACTTACTTTGTTGATCGATAATCAGCAGGATAGAGTAAAGACTGCTGAAATCTTAATGAACAATTCATTCGAAAGTATCAAGATACTGATCCGCGTTACTTCTGTGCTTTTGGTTATACTGGCTGTTATTATATCTTATATTACAATCCGTTCTCAGGTAGTGCCGATCGATTACATAAAAAATATTTTGATTTCAATGGGGAAAGGTATTCTCCCTAAAGAAAAAATAAAAGAAGGTAAAGATGAAATTGGTGAAATATCTTCAGCACTTAATTCATTGGTAAATGGGCTAAAAGAAATATCTAATTTTTCGATTGAAATAGGCAAGGGAAATTTTAATAGTGAATTTACTCCATTGAGCGATCAGGATATTTTAGGAAATTCGCTTATTAAAATGCGTGAGGAATTGAGGAATGCTGCTATCGAAGAAGAAAAACGCAAAAAAGAAGATGCACAGCGAAACTGGGCTACACAAGGTATTGCAAAATTTTCGGAAATACTTCGGCAGAATAATAACAACCTGAACGACCTTTCTTATAATATTATTTCCAACCTTGTTAATTACCTCGAAACAAACCAGGGAGGTTTATTTATTGTTAATGATAATTCTAAAGATGATATTTTCTTAGATTTGGCCGGTTGTTATGCATATAACCGCCAGAAATTTTTACAAAAATCTTTTAAACCCGGCGAAGGGCTTATCGGTAGGTGTTATCTCGAAAGGGCATCTATTTATCTGACCGACATCCCTAAAGAGTACATTAAAATCACATCCGGCCTCGGCGAAGATAATCCAACCTGTTTGCTCATTGTACCATTGCTTTATAACGACCAGGTTTTTGGCGTCATTGAAATTGCATCTTTTACAGAAATGGACTCATATCAAATTGAATTTGTTGAGAAGATCGCATCAAGCATTGCTTCTACCATTTCAGCAGTTAAAATTAATATCCAGACAGCCAAATTGCTTGACCAGTCGCGTCAGCAGGCTGAAGAAATGGCCTCACAGGAAGAAGAGATGCGCCAAAACATGGAAGAACTTCGTGCAACGCAGGAAGAAACTGCCCGAAAAGAAGCGTCAATGCAGAAGGAATTAAAAGAATTAAAGAAGCGTCTTGATAAATACGAACTGTAAATTTTTAGTCAATATCTGCAATCGCATAAAACAAGCAAAGTTAGTAATATCAATCGTTGAGGACACACGCCAGCTATAGAGATGTAATTCTAAACTTCAGCAAGCTTAAAATCCATTTGTTTCTTTAAAAGATTTGTACGCCAGATACGTATTTTTATTTGGTCGCCAAGCTGGAACCTTCGTCCCTGCCTACGCCCGATGAGACAATAGTTTTCTTCGTCGAAATAATAAAAATCATCATCAATTTCACGAATAGGTATCATGCCTTCGCATTTATTTTCATTTATTTCGGCATAAATACCCCATTCTGTAATGCCCGAAATTGTAGCTTCATATTCATTGCCGATCTTGTCGGTCATGAATTCAACCTGTTTATATTTTATTGAAGCCCGCTCGGCATCAGTAGCACGTTTTTCCATGTCGGACGTGTGTTTGCACATTTTTTCGTACTTTGCCTGATCTTTCGATTCTCCGCCCTTCAGGTAATAATCGAGCAACCGGTGTACCATAACATCCGGATAACGCCGGATTGGAGAAGTAAAATGCGTATAATATTCAAAAGCCAGTCCATAATGACCGATATTCTTTGTTGAATATATTGCCTTTGACATTGCCCGCAAAGCAAGGTTCTCAACAATATTCTCTTCTGCTTTTCCTTTTACGTTTTCTATAACATTATTAAGGCTTTCAGCAGTCTTCTTTCCTGATCCAATATTAATTTTATAACCGAATTTCTTTATAAAATTTGCAAATGAAGCAAGTTTTTCCTGGTTTGGTAAATCGTGAATGCGATATACAAATGTTTTTTCTTTTTTCCCTTCCTTTTTCTTTCCAATAATTTCAGCTACTCTCCGGTTAGCAAGAAGCATAAATTCTTCAATGAGTTTATTAGAATCTTTGTTGGCGAAGCTGGATGCCGATTTCAAACATGCGGCGAATCCAACTGGATCGCTCGAGTTGCCCCCGATGGATTGCGAGATCGGCATCGTTGTCTTCTATTCTTGAGGCTAGCTTGCTGGCCGCTTGACAAGGCGCGGCCCCTTGTTTCTACATCTGCGCGTTCGGCGGCACCTCGCCTCACGAACTCGATCATGTCGTCTTGTGAATCCGCTCCGCAATTTCGGCGTCGCGGCGGGCGTCCTCGGCCTCCGTATGGATCACCGTCAGCGGCCGCAGCGCCTCGAGAAGCGCATCCGCCTCCACCTCATCGGCGATCAAGACGTAGTCTATCATCCGTAACGCGGCCACCATGCGGGCACGGGCGCAAACATCGAACACTTCGCCGTGAATGGCAGAACCACCGCCAGCAAACTCGTGGCGCCGGTTCGTTCCCGGATGGACTGGATCTCGCGGGCGTGTTCGGCGCGGAGCACGTCGAAGTAGCCGGTCACCACGGTCAGCGGGCCGGTCAGCGCGCGGGCGGCTTCTACGGTCAGGATTTTGCTTCGGGTATCCATGTCTCGGCGGTGGGTCTTAGGAGTTCCAGCGACACCGCCGCCAACGCGCTCCGGCGTGACGCGGGTCATGCAGCGATGATCGATGGGGCAATTGCGCAGCAGGCACGGGCTGCATTCGGCGTGCTCGCGCACCACGCGCGCCAGCGGTCCGGTGGGGCCTGTGGTCGAATCGTCGGTTGCGCCGAAGACGGCCACCGTCGGCACGCCCAGCG
>CAVSGB010000250.1:0-7424 GCA_963726845.1 uncultured Bacteroidota bacterium
TAACACCGTAACTGAACGAATAGGTTAAAGACCATCGCGACAATAATGCAATGTATTCAGGATTTTACAGGGAAACTAACCGTGAAGAAAAAAAATATTTTTCAATTTGTGAAGCTGTTGTTGATATCGCCAAAGCACCATACAACAGTGCCTTCTTTAATGACCAGGCAAGAGTTTTTAAAGGTCGCAAATGTGAAAACAATGAAAAGATTAATAAACTGAGTTATAAACTCGAAGGTGGCATATATAATTGTTTAAGGCTCGATGTTATTAAAGATGGAGCAGCTTTTATAGAAACTGAAACACTTGATTGGTTCGAATATGAAATTCTAACAACACAACAAAATAATAACAGAAGCTTATACGTAATTGCTTTTGACCAAAAAAAGATGTAGAACTACCATTATATAAAGGTTTTTTGTACGTTGATATAGAAACTAAAGCTTTGGTTGCAGCAAAATTCAGTCTAAGCCCCCGTGGGATTAAATATGCCCGAAATCTTTTGATTAAAAAACAACCTAAGGCTGTACAGGTAAAACCAGAAGGAGCAGATTATCAGGTTTATTATAGGAATATTAATGGAAAATGGTATCTTGGCTATGTAAGAAGTGAAATAAGGATTAAAGCAAAAGGCACAAAATTTATTCTCAATTCTCTTTTTACGTCTGTTTCCGAATTAGCAATTACAGATATAGATACTACAAACTTCGACAGGTTTAGGTGGAATGAAATAGCGCGGTCACGCGATATTACTGTAGATCAATTAACAGATTTCGACCCAGGCTTTTGGCACAACTTTAATATTATTCAGCCTGAGCAGGCACTGCTGGAAGAAATTAAAGACTTAAGCATGAAGAAAAGCCTTACGGAAGAAAAATCTTTTTGGAAAATACTGTTTTAAATTTAAAAATTCAAATTTTATTATGATGAATCATCCAAAAGCTATCGTTCAATTCAAGGCCATTGATATAACATGGATGTTTGCCTTTGGGTTCCATGAAAATTAATTTTTAGTTTATATGTTGTTCAATTTAAATATATTCTTGTGAAACTTAATATCAGAATTATTGTCTTGATGATGTTTATTGGGGCAAATGCTTGGACTGCTGAAGTCGATACAGCTTTTTTTGGAAATATAATTAATAAATTAAATATTTATAATGAGAAATTTCCTTCAGAAAAGGTTTATGTCCAGCTTGATAAATATATTTATAATGCCGGTGAAATAGTTTGGTTTAAAGCATATATTACCGAAATGCAGAAAAATAGGCCTTCTTTTCTAAGCAGGGGATTATTTATTAAACTTTTTAACCAGACAGGAAAAGCTATTGTTGAAGAAAAATTTATGATCGAAAACGGAATTGTATGTGGTGATTTTACTTTGCCAAAAGATTTAAATGATGGATTTTATGCATTAACAGCTTATTCTAGCTGGATGGAAAATGACAGCATTGACAGGGTTTATAGAAAATTTATCGAAATTAGTAATTCAAAGTCTTCAGAATATTCAATTTCATTTCTTTCACCTCCTAATTACTATTTAGCTGGCCAAACTTTAAGATGCGAGGTATTATTAATGACTCCAGATGAAAGATCGATTGAAGGCCAAAAAATAAAATATTCTTTGTCCGATGGGAGTAAAAATATTTTTAAAAGTGATACCCGGACTGATAAATCGGGCAAAGCAATTTTAGAATCCTTTATTCCAATTGATCTTAAAAAAAAGCCATTGTTTATTATTTGCGAAGCCCGTGTTGAAAAAAACACGATTTTTAATACCAGGATCTTTTATCCTCAGCCTGAAAAACTAAACATCGGTTTTTTTCCGGAAGGTGGCTATATTATAGGTGGAGTAAAAAAAATAGTAGTTGTCAATGCAACTGATATGTATGGCAACCCAGTTGTTACTGAAGGCGAAATTTCAGATAAAAATGGCCGCATAATAACATATTTTAGTACATCATTATCAGGATATGGCAAGTTTCAGATTACGGCCAGCCAAAAACAATTCTTCAGGCAAAAATTACCAACCCTTCAGGTATCGATCAGGTTTTTCAACTTCCTGAAATGAAAGAGAATGGTATTTCAATTGCATTACTTAAAAAGCAAAATGATACAATTATTTTTTTAATAGAAACTGGAAAAAACGATGAAGCGATAGACTTGAAATGTTTGTTACAAGCAAATGGAAACTTATTTTGGGCAGGTTTTGTAACTATTAAAAAGGCTGGAATATTGAAAATCCCGGTCAGAAATTTATATTCCGGAGTTACACAATTTATAGCATTTGATAAAAATAATAATGTCGTTTTACAAAGACTTATTATTTCTGAAAATGAAAATAAGGCCTCAATAGTGGCAAAAACAGATGCTTTAGAATACGCAACCAGGTCGAAAGTGAAAGTAAAAATAAAAGTAAAAAACTTTAGATTATCAAATAATAATTTAAGCCTTTCATTTACTGTTTGTAAATCTTCACTTTTTGATAGTCTTAAAAATATCGGGATCAATAATTCTTTTCAAATAAATCCGGAGTTGGAAAAATCTCTTTGTGGATCCACGACAGGGGAAAAGGATGATTTAAAAAAATCATTGGATTTTTTCTTAATAGCCAACAATTATAGAAGGTTTACATGGGAAAAGATAATTAATTTGTTGCCGGAAACACAAGGGTTTATTTCAAAAGACGGGCTTTCTGGATTGGTTTTGGCATAATAAAGGTAAACCTGTTATAAATGCTAATGTTTCTATTATTATTCCATCAACTTTTAAGTTGATCAGAACAACGACAGATAATTATGGGTGGTTTGAAGCTCCTATAATTGTGCCAGATTGCAATGAAAATTCATATTCGATTACAGCTATATCGAAAGATGGGAATAAGAAAAATGAAGTTCTTCTGGCTGATAGGTTTAGCGAAGATCTAAAATTATTTGCAACAACCGATCCAACATTTATAAATCCTGTTTACAATTACCTCAGGGATACTATTAGACAAAATAAATTAAATGAAATTTTTATAAATCAAGCATTTAAGGAGATAAAAAATAGAAAAAAAGAAATAGATGATGAAAAATTCAAAGAAATAAAAAAATCACATCTTCTTAGCCCAAATAAGTCGTTATTAGATATTATTGCTGAAATAAAACCCTATCAAATAGTAAATAATAAAATTATTTTTTCAGGCTGTTTGAATTCTATAATGGCACAAACAGGTGCCAGATTTGTTGTTGATGGTGTTCTAGGCAGTGATGATATAAGTTCAGCTAATAATATAAATGTTTCAGATATTGAAGATATAAAAATCATTACAAACCCAAACGAGATTTTAAGATACACACCATTTGCAAATGGAATTATTGAAATTACAACTAAAAAGGGAGGGATAACAGTTCAGAAAAATCCGACATTTGATAAGGTATCAAATAATGGATACAAAATTACAAGGAAATTCAGTGCGCCTGATTATTCAAATGAAGAGGTGGTGGGAAAGGACTACAGAACTACTTTATTATGGGAACCGGCAATAAAAGTTAATAATGAAGGCGAAGCAGAAGTTTTGTTTTATAATTCAGACATTAAAGGAAGTTTCACAGGTAATATTGAGGGATTAATTAATGGTGAGCCAGTATCGGTTCGATTTTCTTATTATGTAAAATAAGGAATAGTATTGCACCTAAAAAGCATTATTAGTTTGAACTAATTGTTCTGCGAAACCAATTTTATAAGAGATAATTAAAAGATGAAAACACAGAAAATCGCATTTCATTCGACATTTATTAGGTATGCATGTCAGGGCAGTGGGTTGCCGGTAGTCTTGCTTCACGGTTACCTGGAATCACTTGAAATTTGGGATTCTTTTGCCGAAGAATTGTCAAAAAATAATCTTGTTATTACAATAGATCTTCCAGGACATGGGCAATCCGGAATTATTGATGGGAAAGTTACAGTAGAAATTATGGCAGAAGCAGTGGTTCATGTACTGGATCAATTGAAAATTGAAAAGATTGTAATAATTGGCCATTCAATGGGAGGTTATGCTGTGCTCACATTTGCCGAATTATGGCCTGAAAGACTTTTGGGTTTAGGTTTGTTTCATTCAATTTCCTGGGCAGACGCTCCTGAAAAGAAAGAAGCGCGCGACCATGAAATAGAACTGGTAAAACTTGGCAAAAAGCAACTAATTTGCAATATTAACGTGCCTAAAAGTTTTGCAAATGATAATTTAGAAACTTTCAGTTTTCAGATCGACAGGGCAAAAGAAATTGCAATAAAAAATTCTGACGATGGTATCATAGCTGTTTTAAATGCCATGAAGGCAAGAAAAGACAGAACTGCAATTTTACAAAATTCCTCAGTTCCGGTTTTTTTCGCAATAGGGGGAAAAGATAACTATATACCAGTTGAAAAAATATTAGCGCTTACCTTGCTTCCTGAAAGAAAACATGTAGCAATTTTTGAAAACTCAGGTCATATGGCATTCATTGAGGAGAAGGAAATTGCTATCGATGAATTATCGGAATTTTTATCGATGTGTTAAAATAAAATGTATTTTGCCTTACATCATTCTAAAACATATCCAACAACATTAAATTCTTTTTTACTAACTTTATTAATTAATAATTATTTAATACTATGGTAAACCTAAGAACCCAATATCTTGGAATGACTTTAAAAAATCCTGTAATAGCGGGAAGTTGTGGCCTTACTGATAATCTCGATAGCATGCTTGGCCTGGAAAAGGCCGGTGCATCGGCAATAGTCCTCAAGTCGCTTTTTGAAGAAGAGATACTAAGCGAATTACAGATAAACTTCCAGAAAATGAACAATGATTTATTTTTATATCCGGAAACTGTCGATTATTATGAATTTTTAGAGGCGCCTAAGGAATCGCCCGACAATTATTTACAACTTATTAGAGATGCAAAACAAAACCTTTCTATTCCTGTCATTGCAAGCATTAATTGTTTAACTGTCGGTCAATGGACTTATTTTCCAAAAAAAATAGAAACAGCTGGAGCAGATGCATTAGAGCTTAACCTTTTCATTATGCCTTCAGATTTTAACAGAAGTTCTGATGAAAATGAAAAGGTATATTTTCAGATTATCGACGAAGTCCGGAGACAAATTAAAATCCCTATTGCATTAAAAGTCAGCTATTATTTTTCAAATGTCGGGACTATGCTTAAAAAATTCTCTGAATCTGGTGTGCAAGGCTTAATACTTTTTAACCGTTTCTTTAGCCCTGATATAGATATTGATAAATTGACCGTAATTTCAGCCCCGATGATTAGTTCAACTTCAGATATAGTAAATTCTTTACGTTGGATAGGAATTATGTCTCAAAGGGTGAAATGCAGCCTGGCTGCTTCAACAGGAATACATGATAGCAAAGCTGTGATTAAACAAATTTTGGTTGGTGCCGATGCAGTGCAATTGGTATCTGTACTTTACAAACAAGGTCCATCAATAATTACTAGAATTCTTGACGAAGTTGTATTATGGATGGAAGAGAAGAAATTCAGTAATATAGATGATTTTAAAGGGAAATTAAGCCAGGCTCAATCAATTAATGCAGCTGCCTTTGAACGGGTTCAATTCATGAAATATTTCAGGGAGTTAAAACCTTGATAATTAATTTATAAATTCATGATTATAAGGATTTAAAACTGGAAGGAATGTTAACATTTTTTTCTCTGATAATTGCTATCGTTTTACAATTTACAGGTGCAATTGTTGCTTTAAGCCTGACAAAGAAGACAAAATACAGCCTATCCTGGATACTTCTTTCTGTTGGGTTCCTGATAATGGCAATTCAGAGATTCATAGAATTTATACCATTGTTATGGCGTGGTTGGGAAAAAGATGTTGCCGCAATTAATACCTGGCTTGGTATTATTACTTCAGTATTGGTTGCAGTAGGAGTAATTTTGATCCGTAAAATATTCGATTTCTTAAAAAGGGCTGAAAGAAGCCGCGATGATTCAGAAAAACGTGTTTTAAGCGCGATCATCCAAACAGAAGAGAAAGAACGTCGCCGCTTGGCAAAAGATTTACATGATGGACTTGGGCCTTTGTTGTCAACTGTAAAAATGGCTGTTTCATCATTAACCCAAATTGAAAATGATATAAAAAACAAAGAAATAATTGAAAATTCGGATATTGTAATTACAGAAGCCATTCGCAGCCTGAAAGAAATTTCTAATAATCTTAGTCCACATGTGTTAGATAATTTTGGCCTGGCAAGTGCCATAAAATCATTTTCCGGAAAGATTTCTTCTACCAAAGCTATAAAGATTTCTTTTAATACAAATATGCCTGATGACAGGCTGGAATATAATACAGAAGTTGTACTTTACAGGGTTATCTGCGAATTAATAAACAATACAATAAAGCATGCAAAAGCAAAAAATATTGAAATTGAACTTACCCGTCACAACAAAATATTAACAATGATTTATGCAGATGACGGGCAAGGTTTTGATGTAAAATCTGTATTATTTGGACATAATGAAGGCATGGGGTATGAAAATATACTGACGAGGATAAAATCTATCAAAGGAATTATTAATATTGAAAGTGAAAATGAAAATGGTGTTAAAGTGCTGATAATTATAAATTTATAACTAATTGAGTTGAGGTTTTGTTCAATCGATTGTATAATAATGTTGAATCAAAACAATTTGTATTTCAGATAATGTTGTAAATTTGAAAATTCATTAAACAAGATTGTCTGAAGTATGGCTCATTCAGATAAAAATATCTAAGATAGAAAAACTTTAATTTAATGATAAAATTCAAAACTGTGAACTACAACTTAGCTTATAAAATGATGCAAATGAGGGTAAGTTTATCTAGTCGATTAGTACCTTCATGGATAATTTTCACCGTTGATCTGACTATTAACACTATTTCCATTTTATTGGCCTATTTACTTAGGTTTAATTTCAACATACCTTCAGAATATACGGCAACTTTATTTCCTGTTGCATTTGCAATTTTAACAATCAAATCTATATTATACTATTTTGGCCGTACCCATTCAAATATTGTTAGGTATATATCGATTAGGGAACTCGTGAGGCTATTTATAGTGATATTACTAAGTACTTTTATTTTAGGAATTGTTAATATCACTTATTTTACTTTAACAAAAACTCTAATAATCCCTCTTTCTATTCTTATTATTGATTTCTTTATTTCTGCATTTGCCCTTGTTTTAGTGAGAATGCTTGTAAAAATATTCTTTTCAGAGTTAAAGAACAATTCAGCAAATAAAACAAATGCTATAATTTTTGGAACAGAAGAACTATCTGTTTCAGTCAAGCGTGCTTTGGATTTGGATCCTGAGTCATCCTATAAAATTGTTGCTTTCGTTGATAATGAAAAGGATACGCATATGAAAATGTTAGAGATAGCGATCA
>CAVSGB010000251.1:0-3554 GCA_963726845.1 uncultured Bacteroidota bacterium
ATATCTATTGTCCAGGCATAGAAAACCTCCACTTAACTTTAATGGGATATCCTGATCATAAACTATTGATAATTGATAATTCCTGCCGAAATAAAGAAACGATTGACCATTTACAAAATCTCGATTTACTTTTCCCTGATTCAATTCTTTCCATTTGGCAAGCTTTGTGAATATCTGATATTCTTTTGCCTTTACAGTTGATTCAATTATTTCATCAGAAGCTGAATTTGGCGCTAATACTCTCACTGAACCATCACGTTCAATAAAAATACTTACCGTTTTTTTTCTCTCGGTTTTCTCAATTTTAATATCGATATTTTCTAACTTCATCTTAAATCTGATTCACGATTTTTAGCAAGTTTCATTAACTCATTCGCTAGTTCTGTGGCTTTTTTTGAAAGACCTTCTATTCTGGAATAACGAATTTCATCTTCAATTAATCCTTCTCTTCTTTTTCTTTCAGAAGCTTTATCTGACCAAAAATTATTAATCGCAGCTGTTTCTTTTAGTATTGAAAGCAAATTGTGGGTAAGTTCCTTCGTATTGTTGATTTCATTTTCGTTTGCAGTTAACAAATTGGTTTTAAGTAAATCGAAAAATGGTGCTTCTATTATTGAAATGCCTTCCGTTTCAGGCTTTCTACCTTCGGCCATTTCATCCCTCAACTTACCTAATTCTTTTACAATTTCTTCCCAATTTTCTTTGTATGCATTTAATATTGTTTCTAACCGGTTTTTGAAACGGCCATAAAGTGTTGGGTCTTTTTCAAGATTTACTTTAATATGCCAACGAATGGCATGTTCCATTTCCGATGCTTTAGATTTCGGAGTTTTATTCAGATAATCAACTTTGGTTTTGAAATCATCTGATAAAATAGAAACTTCCGGAACCTTTGTATCAATACCAATTGAAAGTAAATGCCTGTCTATGAGTTTTCGGACTTTTTCAGAAGCCCATTTTAAATCCATTGTTTCATCTTTGTAGCGGTCTTTTATTCGCCAAAGTAAATATCCCAATCGTTTTGCCTGTACCCAATATTCACCACCTGCCTGTGTGTTAAACAATAAATCTAAACTATCGAAGAAGCTTTTAGTATAAGTGAGAAGTTCAGCCCTGAATTTAATATTTTTAGCTTTTTCAATACATTCATCGGCAAATTCGAATTCCTTTGTTTCATCGGCGATTTTTTGACTAAGAAAATCATCAATTTGTTTTAGGTTGTTATCTGCAAACAAATCAAGTACTCTTTTAAAACGGGCTTCAAGTATTGGGACTTCTTTATTGATGTCACGAAAAACATTTACAAAATCCTTCAATTTATCCTTGTCTTTATCAGTGTATATTGCCAAAGCATCCGACAAGTGTTTTGTTACACCAAAATAATCAACAATTAACCCATAAGATTTTCCTTTTTTAGTGCGGTTTACACGTGCAATTGCCTGAAACAAGTCGTGTTCCTTCAAACTTTTATCTAAATACATTACTTGTTCCACAGGGGCATCAAAACCTGTGAGCAATCGGTCACAAACACAAATAATACCTATGCCGGTTTCCGGTTTTTTATATTGACCTCCTTCCAGGGTTAAATCAAAATCCTTTTTGAAGTTATTCTTTGCATCTGTATCTAAAGCTTCTTTTCTTGCTTTGCTTATATAGCCTGGTTCGTTATTGCCTATACTTGAAACTATTGCCGCAACTTTGAGAAATTCTAATTGCTTAATGCTATTATCGTCCCTATCGACATCGGGTAGCGCTTTTAATTCGGTTATTTTATTTTGGATGGCAATTTCTAATTCATATTTATAACGTACAGCAGCAACAATGCTTGATGCAACAACCTGAGCCTTGAACCCGTTAACAAGTATATCTTTATAATAATGTTCTACTATATCTTTTGAAATGTCAGCAATGCGTTCTTTTGATTCCAGGTAAGCGATAAAAGAACCATATCTCCGTTGAATTTCCTCTCTTTCTGCCTGAGTGCGTTGCTTGAACATATCCTCAAACTCAGTATCAAATTGTTCTTTATCGTCAATTTTATCTTTTGAAACTTTGCCAATATATTTAATTTCGACTGTTGCCCTGTCTTTTACTGCTGTATCGAATTTGTAAAAGTCAATAAACCCTCCAAAACGTTCATGGGTTTTAATTTCATGTCTTTCTGTAAGTAATGGTGTTCCGGTAAAACCTATGCGAACAGCATGTGGAAAAGCAGAAAACAGATTGTCGCCCATATCACCGCCTTGTGTGCGGTGCGCTTCATCAATGAGCATTAAAATACGGTCACTGTTATTAACCGTTTCAAATTTTTCAAATTTTGGAACAACACCAGCATCTATTAAGCTCTGTGCAGAGACATTATTTTCAACCAGAAATTTGTGAATCATAACCATGTTTACATCACCTGTGTCATCACTAAGCAAATGCAAACGGTTTCGTCTATCGATTATCCGGATTGATTCGCCTGTGAGCTCGGCTGTTTCCGAAAGTTGCTCTTCCAAATCGGCACGATCAACAATAAAAATGATTTTCAGGTCTTTTAAATCATCACAACTGCGGAGCTTTTTGATAAGAAAAACCATGGTCAAACTTTTGCCACTACCTTGTGTATGCCACACCACACCACCTCTTTCCAAAGGGGTTTTCCCTTCTCTCAGGCCATTGATGATTTTACCTACTGCCCGATACTGGTTGTAACGTGCGACAATTTTAACCTCAACACCTTTTTTAATTTCCATAAATAAGGTAAAATGTTTGAGTATGTCGACCAGGATTTCTTTATTCAACATTCCATGAATAAGCACCTCCTGACGTTCTTCATTGGGCGGAAATTCAATAACTTTATATTCCTCGGGGAAAATATCGACCCAATTGTTGTAAAAATCGAACTCTGCACTGATTGTGCCTACCCTTGCTTCACGGCCATGGGTTATGATGCTGAAAATATTGTAGTGAAAAAGCTTTTCTTCGCCTTCTCTCATTCCATAATCATCCTCGCGCGCGTTGGCATAACGGGTAACTTGTATAAACGCTTCACTTAAAGGCTCTGCAACATCAAAATCTTTTGCTTCCACCACTATAACAGGCAAACCATTCAAAAACAATACAATATCAGGGATGATACCCTGGCGACTGGCACCCGGAGTGAGTAAACGAAATTGATTTATGGCAATGAAAGAATTGTTTGCATAATTTTTAAAATCGACCAAACGAACCGAAGGGTTTTGTTCCCCGGTGAGTTCGTTGCGGGCAACACTTGTGCCTTTTAACAGCAAACGGTGTATTTCTTTATTGGCTTCGTGTAAGCTTTTTCCGGCAAAGTTTTGAATCTCAAACAGTATTTCGTCTAATTGTTTATCAGTTAGCCACTCCTTGCCTTCATTGGTTAGGTTTATTTTTTTTATTGCTTTCTTAAACTCATTTGGCAACAAAACTTGTTTAAAATTCTCACGTAAGCTCTTGGCTGGTTCTTGCGGAATGCCTATACCCTGGTCAATTACCTGCCAGCCCAATTGACGGAGTTTATCTAAGAAGGGTTTTTCTACGTTAGTGTA
>CAVSGB010000252.1:0-14599 GCA_963726845.1 uncultured Bacteroidota bacterium
CTAAAAGTTACCGTTTCCGGAAATGGTAATCTAAAAATGATAGAACCTTTCGATATTAAGTTTCCAAGTGATTTTGAAACTTATGACCCAAAAGTTGCAGTAAATGCAAACACTTCAATTAATGGAGTTGCAGGCAGCAAGACTTTCGATTATCTTATCATCCCCCGCCATTCAGGGAATTTTAAAATTCCGGCTATCGAATTCACATATTTCGATACCCAGCTTAAACAATATAAAACACTTTCATCTGACGAAATAGATATTACTGTACAGCATGGGGCCAATGAATCTTCAACAACAGTTATTTCGGGAGTTAGTAAAGAAGATGTAAAATTTCTTGGCAAGGATATTCAATACATAAAAACACAAATTCCAGATTTTAAGAAAAAAGGTGAATTCATTTTTGGAAGCCTTCAGTTTTGGTTATATTACCTTATATCATTAGCAATATTTGTATTTCTTGTAGTTTTTTGGCGCAACCGCATTCGTGAAAATGCAAATATTTTAGTTGTTCGTAATAAAAGGGCAAATAAAGTTGCCCGCAAACGCTTACAAGATGCACATTCATTTATGAAAGACAATAAAAGTGAAGAATTTCATGAAAACATACTGAAAGCATTGTGGGGCTACATGAGCGATAAGTTAAGCATACCGGTTTCTGAGCTTTCGCGTGACAAAGTCAAAGACGAAATAGGGAACCGCAACATCGATCCTCAGCTTGTTCAGCAATTCCTGCAGATTCTGGATACATGTGAGTTTGCGAGGTATGCACCAACTGAGAGCGCTTCACGTATGGAAAATGTTTATAATGAAGCAATTTCCGTGATAACTAAAATTGAACAGAATATTAAGTAGTTAGTTTTTTTGAATTAAGAAAAAACAGAATAGACAATTAAAAAATGAATTGCATATTAAAATTGAAATTTTAAATATTATGAAAAAGCTGATAATGTTTTTTCTAAGTTACATTTTATTTACATGCGTTTCATTTGCAAACACATCAAACATTTTTTCCCAGGCAAATGAAGCTTACAAAAAAAGTCAATTTGACACAGCTGTTTTTTTGTATGACAGTATTGTCAAAACCGGATTTGAAACTCCGGAATTGTATTTTAACCTTGGAAATGTTTACTTTAAAAAGAAAGATATTGCTAATGCAATATTAAATTATGAGCGCGCGCGCAAGCTGTCACCTGGTGACGATGATATAAATTTTAACCTTCAGCTTGCACAAACAATGGTAACCGACAAAATCAACTTGTTGCCAGAATTCTTTTTAAATCGCTGGTGGAAAAATTTTACTGAATTATATTCTTCAGATGACTGGGCAAGATTCAGCATTTCTTTTTTTATCGCCTTCCTGATTTTAACAATATTATATCTTTTTGCAAACAGGATGTGGTTAAAAAAAATATCTTTCTGGATCGGTATTGTCCTACTTATGATGTGTTTATTATCTTTCAGCAGCAGTTGGTATAACAAACAATCATATCAGAACCATACAGGTGCCATTGTTATGAGCCCTACGGTTACAATTAAAAGTTCTCCTGATGAAAATGGGACTGAGTTATTTGTCATACATGAAGGTACAAAAGTGTGGGTTACTGATGAGGTTGGCGAGTGGTTAAAAATAAAAATCGCCGATGGCAATAATGGCTGGTTGAAGAAAGTTGATATCGAAGCAATTTGAACTTTAATTACTAAACAATTAATTACAACAACACAAATTAAATATTGAGTTTCTGTCCTTTAACTTCTATGCTTTTTTGAACTGAAGAATTAAACTTATACTACATTTCTTAATAGTTCGGTATATTTTTAATGCGAATTCATATGTAATTGATTTGGTGATATTTGGTGTTTTTGTGTTTTGGTGGCAAGAAATTCATAATAGCCACAAAATCACCAAGTCACCAAATTGCACCAAAATATTTACCGAACTAATGTTTCTTAATACATTCATTTAATTTCTATCTTATTAAATTTTTAATCCATCTTTTGTTAGTTGATCAATCAAAAAAACATACAAATTTTTATACGTCCAAATAATGAGTTAATTTTGAAGACAGTTGTTGTAACAGTTAAAACTGATAAAAAACAAATGCTTGAAGGAAAACTACCTGAAAAAACTGTTGAAAGGTTAAGCGAATACAGGCGTACTTTGTTACTTTGTTTAGCCGAAGGTAAAACCCATATTTTTTCGCATGATCTTGCCAAGTTGCACAACATCACAGCAGTGCAGGTTCGCCGCGATATTATGTTTATCGGGTATTCAAGCGCACAACGAAAGGGTTATGATATTAAAGAAATGATTGATGTAATCGGTCGTGTCCTTGATGCAGAAACAGGTTTAAATGTAGCGATAGTTGGTATCGGAAACCTTGGCCGTGCTATAACGTCATACTTTAGCGGTAAGCGTTCAAAATTGAATATTGTTGCTGCGTTTGATAATGACCCGGGAAAGACCGACCGTATCATTGCAGGAGTTTCCTGCTTTAAAATTTCAATGATCCCTGAAATAATAAAAGAAAAAGGAATTTCAATAGGTATAATAACGGTTCCATCCGATTTTGCTGCAGATACAGCAAAAAGTCTGATTGAATCTGGCATAAAAGGCATACTTAACTTTACTTCTGTTCCTTTGAATGTGCCTGAAAATGTGTATCTCGAAAATTCCGATATGATAACCCTTCTTGAGAAAGTAGCTTACTTTGTTAAATAATTCCTTAATTTAAAAATTACTTTTTTTCTTGATTCAAATATCTTTTAATATATTTCTAACAGGCCATCAGTCATTTTATAGTAATTTTGCGGTAGGCTGAAGTCAGGAAATGAACCGATGATTTATAATCCACAACAATATAAAATTAAAGATGAACGGATGCAACCGTTTATCAATACTGCCGAGATTTGGAATTGTCTTGAAATTGAAAAGCCGGACAAAGTAAAAATTCGGGAAATAATTAGTAAGTCGCTCGAAAAAAAACGCCTGACATTAGCAGAAACAGCCTGCTTAATAAATACAAATTATCCGGAATTAATAGAAGAAATAAAAAATGGTGCCCGGCTGTTAAAAGAGCTAATTTATGGAAAACGGATAGTCCTCTTTGCACCACTTTATGTTGGCAATTTGTGCATCAACAATTGCGCTTACTGTGGATTCAGGTCATCAAACAAGGATCAAATCCGGAATACGCTTACAAAAGAAGATTTGATTGAAGAAGTAAAAGCGTTGGAAGAAACCGGTCAGAAACGGCTGATTTTAGTTTTTGGTGAACACCCCAATTATGACGCACAATTTATCCACGATACCGTTAAAACGGTTTATGGCGTAAAACAGGGCAATGGTGAAATCCGTAGGGTCAATATAAATGCGGCGCCACTCGATATTGATGGATTCAGGGTTGTTAAAGATGCAGGAATAGGCACTTACCAGATTTTCCAGGAAACATATCACGAGGAAACATATCAAAAACTTCACCCTTCAGGCAGAAAAAAATATTTCGATTGGCGCTTGACAGCTCTCGACAGGGCTCAAGAAGCAGGCATTGATGATGTTGGGATTGGTACTCTTTTCGGTTTGTATGACTGGCGTTTCGAAGTGCTTGGATTGATTAGGCACACGAACCATTTCGAAGCAGTATATAATGTCGGGCCACATACCATTTCGTTCCCCAGGTTGAAAAATGCTTCGAACCTCCAATTCGACAAACAACATTCTGTAAGCGATGAAGATTTCACCAAATTAATTGCTATTTTAAGGCTTGCTGTTCCATATACCGGGTTAATCCTTACAGCCCGTGAACCGGGAAATATACGTGATGAAATTTTACAATTCGGTGTAAGCCAGATTGACGGTGGCACAAAAATAGAAATCAAAGGATATACAAAAGATGACGGAAAACAGGATTTAGATAAAGAACAATTTCAGATAAATGACAACCGTTCGTTAAACGAAATAATAAATGAACTGATCGGAAATGGTTTCATTCCTTCATTTTGCACATCCTGCTACCGTGCAGGGCGTACTGGTGAGCATTTTATGGAGTTCTCTGTGCCAGGTTTTATTAAGCGTTTTTGTCAACCGAATGCGATCCTTACCCTTTCAGAATACCTCGAAGATTATGCACCTGAAGAAACTAAAAATATCGGATATCGGCTAATTGAATCAGAAATCGGCATGTTCGATAATAACGGTATTAAAGATAAATTGATAGAAAAACTTGCACTGATTAAGAAGGGCAAAAGGGATTTGTATTTTTAATTAAAGCATAAATTGCAGCCTGGCCCTTATCCCAAAAATTTGAACATCCGGATTCCTGGTGTATGTTAAACGCCATAAGGCATCGAACCGTACAAATTTGAAAATATTCTCAATACCAAAACCCGCTTCAATATATGGTTTATCCAAACTTTGCATAAAAGATGGCAAAAAAATATCTTCCGTGTTTTTCCTGCTCAACCTTCCTGCAACTGCTTTTACTGAAAGAACTTCCCGAAGTTTAAGTTTCCGTATTAATGGCAAATAATTCAGGATCATTCCCTGCAAATGTTGTTCAGAAGCAAGTGAAACATATTCATCAGCCACAAATTCATAATAGTTCATCATGTTGTATGCATTACTGTTCGATCCATAAGTTTCATTGCCATTCATTATATTGAGCAAAGGCCAGGGCGCTATTCCAAAAGTTTTTCCAGCCTCGATTTTGTACTTATTGAAACCAAAAGGATTTGTTTGTAAATATTGCTCCATTGAAAATTTCAATTTCCAATATTCATAACTACAGCCCAATAAACCTTTTAAACTATATGAAGTTACAAGATCAAAGGAAGGGTTATTGTTTTTTTTTCTTCCTCTTGCAAATTTCGATTGATAAAACTCTTGACCGCTTTCCAAATGAAAACCAACATCCAAATGAGAAGTTGAAATAAATGGCACTGTTTTGCCATCGGATGCTTTAATAATTGGAATAAACTGACTTGGGAAAATACGCATATAATTAAAGCTGATCAAATTGGTCAAATCTTTTAACAAGTCTGTCTCAAGTGTACTGTTAAAGCAATTGATCATTTGAAGCTTTGTAAATGGGTTTCTTCTGGCTATCGAAGAGATTATATTTTCGTTCAACGGCTCGCCCGGTTCAATGTTAATCTGGCTGATGTCGTGCATAAAAACTGTTGTCAGGCTGGATCGGGGGGTTTTATTTAAAATCCAGATTAATTTGCCATAATATTTCAATTCATTATCATAAGTTCCATAAGCCATATAACCAGATAATTTATATTTATAGCTTAGATTTTCTGTTGTAGCTCCTCCAAACCTGAACCTATTGCCTTCTACTTTATTATAGCTATAAACTGAAAAATATGGCCGATTTTGAATTTACCAAAATTATAATGTGCATCGAAAATTGTACTTAAAATATCATATATTGTGCGAAATGCCGCAACATTTTTTATAGAATCGACCATCATATAAACCTGCTTCTCCCTGCTGGTAAGTTGTTCGGGTCTAACCTGGCCCCAATCTCTTATTTTCAAGGATGAATCTGAAAATACTACCCTATCTATTTTGTACCTTACATTATTTGGTATTGGACTGTTTAATATATAGTTGGAATATATCGATACCTTATCGCCTTGCATACCATTGATTTTTTTCCAATCGACAAGGTTTAAATCTGCTTTAATATGTTCCTTTGAAATTAACCATACTGAATCATTAACAGGTTTAAATTCGTCTTCAACCATGAGATCTGAAATAAAATTCAGGTTTGCTTCACGGTTCACAAACATCGTTATGCTTTGAATTGCAAACGAAGTATCGGCAACCCAGAATTCCCCTGTAAAGGCTCTTTCCTGCTTGCGCCTGGGCTTGAAAGCAATACAGTAGCATTTATGACCATTTCTTATTGCACTGTCTAAAAGATAATATCGATAAAATAACAGGCCTGCATCTGCAATTGGGCTAACAAATCCAGGCTCAGTATAAAATACCATATAATTGCTATAAATATCGAGGCTCTGATTAATGCCTGCAATGAATTCATTGACACTTTCGTCGCTGATCCCTGAAATTTGGGTAGCTTTTATAATCTCTTTCTCAAAATTTGGATTTCTCAAATGATATAACTTAGAAGCAGTTTCAGATATCAGCACTGGTAGATAAGTTTTACCTGTAAATTTATTTGTATCAATATATTCAAATACAAATTTAAATGGTTCTTAGTACTTTTCGGTTTCTGAATTTATCATCAATATTGCTTAAAGAAATACATGTTTTGTTGTAAATTTCACATTGGTAATTTCGAAATTTTTGAGTGTTGAATTCCTTTCTGCGTTGGATATTCCGAATAATCCTATGAGCAGGGTTCTCGCCGGGGAGAATTACTATTTCGTCCAATATGGCTGTATTACGTTGCAAATTGAAATTAATTTGCTGCGATGGATGCTGGTCAAATTTTTCCGAATGTGCCCTGTAGCCAAGAAACGAAGCAATTATCGAATCAAATTTTAATTTAGTTTCTAAGAAATAGTAACCTGAATCGTCAGTAATAGTTGCAACAGACGATTTTTGGATGTAAATATTTGCAAAAGGGATAGGTTCGCATGTTTCTGCATCTTTAACCCATCCCCATAAGCGTATAGTTTGACCAGGACAATTATATATAAATAAAAAAAGGCCAAATATTATGCCTGAAAACTTTAACCTTAAACCTGACATATTTTAAATTGAAATTTTATGATTAATTTAAAGGTTATATAAAAGTAGAAAAATAGAATGAAAGACCCTCTATAGATTTATTGTATATCTGAAATTAATAGAGATATGTCATTTAAATGCTTCTTTCATTTCTTCTTTTCCTGGAAGAATTCTTAACATATTTGACCTTCACGGAAGAAAATGGACAATAAGATTTACCTGTTGACGGTTACAAGATAATACTTAAATTATTTAATATTTTAATTCTGATAAGAATCGAAAAATTCCTAATTTCGAAACCTGAAATATAAATATTACTATAATTTAAAAATAATAACAATGGCAGATAGTGTAAGTAACCCAAAGGTTGTATTAAAGAAAAAACAGATTCCTGTTTTAGTTGATTTTTGTCTTGAGGAATCAATTGAATTCAGTGTTAAACAACAAACATTTCCTGAAACTGAATGGGAAATAGAGCTGAAACTTAAAGATATTAAAACAGCAATAATTGTCGGTATGTTTTTACGTGAAAATAAATTTGAAGTTGAAGGCTTGGATCAGCAACGATATAAAAAGACTGGTGGTAAAAAAGCCGATGAAAAACAAGATACTATTTCAAAGAATGAACCTACTCATAAAGCTGAAACCAAAACAGATCAACTTTCAAAACCAAAACATGAAACTGAGGATAATCAATCGCCGACCCTGATGTAGAATTATATTTACAAAAAAAATATCCTCCTTTTCGTCAAAATTTAAAAATTTCAACCGGTATTGAAATCCATTTTCGTACTGGTTTTTTTATTTGATATGTTTTCAAAATTAAAAAGTGTAAATAAAACGTTTAAAATTAACTGAAGTTTATTATTATTGTATGAAAATCAAATCTGATCCCAAAAATCAGATTTAATATGTTTGTAATTCTTTATTAAAAATAAAAGTCATGATCGAACTTAAACAACTTGAAGTCTGGTTTATAACCGGAAGCCAACATTTATACGGAGAAGAGGTATTAAAACAGGTCGCGGAAGATTCAAAGGAAATTGCTGAATTTCTATCAAAATCAATTTCAATTCCTGTAAAGATAGTTTTCAAACCTGTGCTTACAACACCTGATGCAGTCTATTCTCTGTGTATGGGTGTCAATACAGCGAAAAACTGTATAGGAATAATAACCTGGTGCCATACTTTTTCGCCTTCTAAAATGTGGATAAATGGCCTGAAGGTTCTCCAGAAACCAATTCTGCACCTTCATACGCAATACAACCGCGACCTGCCCTGGGGAGAAATCGATATGGATTTTATGAACCTCAACCAGGCAGCGCATGGCGACCGGGAGCATGGGTATATTATGACACGAATGCGGATCAACCGAAAAGTCGTTGTAGGTTATTGGAAAGACGAAAATGTGCAGGAAAGGATCGGGGTTTGGTCACATGCCACTGCTGCATGGTACGATATGCAAGGCGCTAAAGTAGCAAGGTTCGGTGACAACATGCGCGAGGTAGCAGTAACAGAAGGCGACAAAGTGGAAGCACAGAAGCAATTTGGTTATTCAGTTAATGGCTATGGTATTGGAGATTTGGTAGCTTATGTAAACAAAGTTTCTGAAAGTGAAATTAATAAACAGGTTGAAACTTACTTTGCTGAATATGTTGTTTCATCTAACATCAAAAAAGACAATACTCTTCTTCGAGATGCAGCTAAGATCGAAATCGGCATGCGTAACTTTCTGATAGAAGGAAATTTCAAAGCATTCACAACAACCTTTGAAGATTTACACGGGCTTAAGCAATTGCCAGGTCTGGCTGTTCAACGCCTGATGGCCGAAGGCTATGGTTTTGGTGCAGAAGGCGATTGGAAAACAGCAATGCTTGTTCGCTCAATGAAAGTAATGGCTGCTGGTTTAAAAGGAGGAACTTCATTTATGGAAGATTACACATACCATCTCGATCCAAAAGGAATGAAAGTTTTAGGTTCGCACATGCTTGAAGTTTGTTCGTCTATAGCGGATGGAAAGCCTTCATTAGAAATTCACCCGTTGGGAATTGGTGGGAAAGCCGATCCGGCCCGACTGGTATTTAATGTTGCAGATGGCGCAGCAATCAATGCATCACTTATCGATATGGGAAATCGTTTCAGGCTTATAGTAAATGAGGTTGATGTGGTAAAACCAGATGCCCCGCTTCCAAAATTACCTGTAGCCCGAGTAGTTTGGGTGCCGCGCCCAAATATGCCGGTTGGCGCTGCTGCATGGATATATGCAGGAGGTGCCCATCATACATCTTTTAGCCAGGTTGTTACTTCGGAATATATGGAAGACTTTGCAAATATTGCAGGGCTTGAATATGTTGTTATTGACAAGGATACTAAAATCAATGATTTCAATAAAGAACTTCGCTGGAACGAAATGTATTACATGCTTGCAAAAGGATTAAAATAAGTTTTAATCCAACTTCTGAAATTTAGGCTGCCATATTGGTAGCCTTTTTTATTAAACTTACAAATGCTATGGGCAATATTACATTAAATGCACATATTGTTGGGAATCATATTGAAGTGTCGATTGCCGATGATGGAGTTGGAATTCCTGAAACAAAAATAAATAGGCTTTTTAATATAGATACAAATATAACTACCAAAGGTACAGATAATGAATCTGGAACAGGCCTGGGTCTTATTTTATGTAAAGAATTTATTGAGAAGCATGGAGAAAAAATTTGGGTAAAAAGTGAGTTTGGAAAAGGCAGTAGATTTAAATTTACACTTTCTGTTGTGTAGAATTAAAATATCTGAGCAAAACATAATTATTTTAAAGACTTTAAATTTAATATTTTTACAATTGTTACAAATTGAAACAACCTGTATTTATTATTAAATTTGAATTTCATAAATAGTTAAATAAGGTATAAGTTGAAATCATTAATAGAAATATCAGACGAGAAGTGCAAGATTTGCTACGCCTGTGTTCGTGCATGCCCGGTGAAAGCTATTAAAGTTGCAGCCGGAGGACAAATCCCGACAATTGTTAGGGAACGCTGTGTAGGTTGTGGTTCATGCGTCAATGCTTGCTCTCCAAATGCAATAACTTACCGGGACGAAAAAGAAATTGTTAAAGAACTGCTTTCATCAAACGATAATGTTGTAGCTACTATTGATCCGGCATTTGCAGCAGAATTCCCCGACATCACCGATTATCGGAAATTTGTAAAAATGTTAAAACAACTTGGTTTCAAACAGGGTTATGAAGTTTCATTCGGTGTTGATCTGGTTGCAAAAAATTACAAAAAACTATTTTCTAATTTCCGTGGTAAATATTACATCACCAGCAACTGTCCCGTAGTAGTTTCTTATGTAGAAAAATTTCATCCTTCGATAGTAAAAAATCTTGCACCGATTGTTTCGCCTATGATTGCAATGGCACGCGTGATTAGAAAAAAGTTGGGCAATGATGTTAAAATTGTTCACCTTGGGCCATGTACAGGGGCAAAAGATGAAGCCAGACTTTACGAAGAAGGGACTGCAGTCGATGCAGTACTTACATTTATTGAATTGCGGGAATTGTTTGCAGAATTTAATATTAATGAGAGTGCACTGGAATTTTCGCATGTTTCAGAACCGATAGGTTTTGCCGGGTCATTGTATCCAATCAGCAATGGATTTCTTCAGGCTGCCGATATTAGCGAAAACCTTCTCGAAAACATTGTAGTAACCGGCGATGGCAAATCAACCATGATTCAATATACAAAAGCATTCGAACAGGGAATCGACGATATCAACAGTCACTTCAATATTTTTTATTGCAAGGGTTGCCTTTTGGGGCCTGGCACAAGTCGTGGACGAAACAGGTTAGAACGAAGGGCATTGGTCGTTGAATATGCCAATAAGCGGATAAAATCTCTTGATTTGTCGGCATGGGAGAAAAATATGGAAACTTATGCTGATATAGATTTATCAAGGACTTTTGAAGCGGGAAACCAGCGATTGCCGGAACCTCCTGAAGAAAAAATAAAAGAAATACTTCGTAAAATCGAGAAAGTAAGAAAAGAAGACGAAGTCGATTGCGGAGCCTGTGGCTATGAGACTTGTCGCGATTTTGCCACTGCAGTTGCAAAAGGTCTTACCATACCTGAAATGTGTACAACCTTTACATTTAAAAGCCAACAGAATTATATAAAAACGCTAAGGGCAAGTAACGAAAAATTAGCGCAAACACAAGCCGCGCTCGAAGAATCGGAAAAAATAGCCCGGCGGGAACACGAAACTGCCAAAGAAACCTCAGAAATGAATACTGCGATGTTGCAAAAACTCAGGGCTGGTGTCGTTTTTATTGATAAAAATTTGAAGATTACGCAAGCCAACCAGAATTTTATAAGTATGCTTGGCGATGAAGCAAAAGAAATCAATGAGATTATTCCCGGACTGGTTGGGGCTGATATTAAGTCGCTCCTGCCCTACTCATTTTACAACATTGTATCTTTTGTGCTTAATACCAATGAAGAAGTAGTCAACCGCGATGTACAAATCCAGGATAACCTGATCAATATTTCGGTTTTCCCGATTAAACGTAATAAAATTGCCGGCGCCATCGTGCGCGATTTATATCAGCCAGAGGTACGTAAACAGGAAATCATAAACCGCGTTAGTGAAGTTATTGATAAAAACCTTGAAATGGTTCAACAAATAGGGTTTCTATTGGGTGAAGGCGCTGCTGAAACAGAGCGGATGTTAAATTCCATTATCCAGGCATACAAGGCTGAAAAGAAAAAAGAATGAACACGGCCTTTCACATAGAAGTTAATTGCCAACAAAACATTCATGATGGTGAAAGGGTTTGCGGCGATGTGTTCCTTACAAAAAAAGTACAGGAAGAAGGCCGTATAATCGTTGTGCTTTCCGATGGGATGGGGCATGGAGTTAAAGCCAACATGCTTGGGATACTTACATCAACAATGGCTGTTAACTTCACGCGCGAGCACAAAGAAATGAATAAAATTGCCGAAGTTATCCTAAACACATTACCAGTTGATTCTGAAAAAAAGACAAGTTTCTCAACATTTACTATAGTAGATATTGAAGCTGATGGCAAAACAACAATTCTTGAATATGAAAATCCAAAGTGCTTAATTTTACGTGGCAATCTACCTATTGAACCAGAATGGACCTGCTTGTTGCTTAACACCAAACGTAAAGTTGGCAAAGAAATTCATAGTTGCACTTTTTATGCACAAAGAGATGACAGGCTACTGCTTTTCACTGATGGTATTACACAATCAGGAATGGGTTCGGCACAATATCCTACAGGTTGGGGTATAGACAATGTGAACCAGTTTTCGACCGAAGCAGTAACAAAATCTCCGGATATATCGGCATCCAAGCTTGCATTTAAAATTATTTCCGAAGCTTATAAAAACGACGGTTTTATTAGTCAGGACGATACAAGCTGTGCTGTAATTTACTTTCGCGAACCACGTAAAATGCTTATATGTACCGGCCATCCAATAGAACCAAATAAGGACAAAGAACTGGCAAAAATTGTAAAACAATTCGAAGGGAAGAAAATTGTTTGTGGAGGCACAACAGGAGATATTCTCAGCCGAGAATTAAACATTGCCATTGCCGAAGGGCAGAAACAAGATGATCCCGAGTTACCACCACAGTCGTTTATGGAAGGCATTGACCTCTATACAGAAGGAATCCTAACGTTGAGCAAAGTCCACAGGATACTTCAGGCTCATAACAACAGCTACAGGCTCGACAAAGGGCCGGCAGATCAAATTGTGCGGTTACTGCTCGAAAGTGACGATATTCAATTTCTTGTTGGCACTAAAATTAACGAAGCTCACCAGGACCCAAACCTGCCCATTGACCTCGAAATAAGAAGAACGGTTGTAAGGAGGATTGAAAGAGTGCTGAATGAAAAATTCCTAAAAAATGTACAGGTAAAATTTATTTAGAAACAATTGCTTACCAAATTAATGGGCCGCAATTCCATTATCTAAATAAAAAATTCTAATTGTTGTTAGCTTTTTGTAAAGCAATACCCACCGAACTTTTAAATAAATTATACGACCATGTTACAACAGTTATGCCATCTACACTTTCTAATAACTGGAATTGCGTTAACTTACGTGGATAATTCTGAACCCCCTTCTAATCATTCCTGCATTGATTAACATATAATTCATTCCCAATGTAATGTTTTTCATATCTATCGTTAAATATTTCTTTATTCAAAGTATCATAAATTTGAAAATCAAACTTAAATAAAATGTTGCTTTTTCAATATTATTTTTGTCATGAAATCGTATAATTGTTTTTGACCTTAGTTAATTTTAAATATATTTATACTTAAGAACTTCATTTTTATGAATAAAAAAATATTTATATATTTTGCTTTATTCTTTTTGAGTTTACAGTTAACAACCGCTCAAAATACTTTCAGGAAATTTTACCATATTACCCGAAACTCAGGATTATCACAAAGCACAATAAACTGCATTATTAAAGATAGCACAGGTTTTATGTGGTTTGGAACAAACGATGGATTAAACCGATACGATGGATATAATTTTCAGCATTACAGGTATCATCCGGATAGTATTTTCTGTCTGGGACTTGGAAGGGTAAATTGTATGTTTATCGATAGTAAAGGCAGGTTCTGGTCTGGTACAGATCAGGGTGGGCTCAATCTTTTCGATATTAAAAAAAATAGCTTTATCCGCTTTCAGCATGATATCAATACCAACAATTCAATCCCTGATAACGATGTAAGGGCAATAATCGAAAACGACAAGAAAGAATTATGGATAGCAACTTATGGAGGTGGAATAAGTTTATTCAATTGTGAAAAAAAAACATTTTCAAATATAAATTTGTCTGATAAAAGGGTTTCTTGCCTGGGATATGACAATGATGGAAACTTATATGCCGGCACCTACGATGGAGTTGAATTTTATAGAAATGCCAGGAAAGGCTTGCCTAAAGATGAAGTACCTACCAAGCTTAAAGAATTAGAACACAAAAACGTAATTTCAATCTTTAAAGACAGCAAAGGGATTTTGTGGTTTGGCACTATGGGTGATGGCGCATTTTCTTTTAACCCGGCTACTAAGTCCTGGCAACCATACAATACGCAAGCCAAAGGTCATTATTGTTTATCTCATGATATTGTACGTGCTTTTACCGAAGATAAAAACCATACAATACTTATAGGAACCGGAGGCGGTGGAATAAATATAATAAGCCCCAATATGCACGTTGATGCTGTAATCCAAAATCAATTGAACAATCAATTTAGCCTGAGTTCAGATATAATTTACAGCTTTTACCGCGATGAGGAAAATAATCTTTGGACAGGAACTTATAATACTGGCATAGATGTAATTTTTGATGTAAAGGATAAATTTAACCATATCAGAAGTTTTGGGGAAACAAATAATCTTTCTAAAAATTCGGTTTTAGCTATATTGGAAGATAAGAATGGAAAAATCTGGATTGGCACTGATGGCGGTGGTTTAGACAAGTACGACCCGGTGAATAATAATTTCGAACACTTTAAACATAACCCGGAAAATTTGAATTCAATTAGCGGGAATGCAGTCAAATCGTTATTTTTTGACCACGATGGAATTCTCTGGATAGGAACTTTTACTGAAGGCCTAAATGCTTTTAATCCTAAAACTGGCCGGTTCAGAAGGTTTTACCATGATGGCTCTAATGAGAATAGTCTGGCAACCAATCATATTTGGGACATAGACCAGGATAAAGATGGGAGTCTCTGGCTGGCTATGTTGAATGGAGGATTGGATTGTTACAATCCAAAGACAAATTCATTTAAGCATTATACTCATAAAGTTGGAGACTCAACAAGTTTATCGGACAATGCTGTATCAG
>CAVSGB010000253.1:0-4911 GCA_963726845.1 uncultured Bacteroidota bacterium
AAAAATAAATCCTTTCGAATGAACAAGCACGGCGTTCTGCAGCAGGCCTTATTTCATCGATAGTAATAAAACCATTCTTTTTAATTATTATAGCATTGCCAGGTTTTAATTCATGCACAAGTTCTGTGTCGACATTCATTACAGTTTGTATCACCGGGCGTTCTGAGGCGACCACTGCTATTTCGTCATCATAATAATAAAATGCCGGCCGTATGCCATTTGGGTCACGCATTACGAACGAATCTCCGTGCCCGATGAGGCCAGCAATAGCGTATCCGCCATCCCAACGTTTGCTTGATTCACGCAAAATACTGGCAACATCTAAGTGCTCGCCAATGAGGTCAGAAATATCTTTATTTTCAAAACCTTGTGTTTTAAAAAGAATAATTTCCGCTGCATTTCTGTTTCCAAGAAATGCCCGACATTTTCCAATACTGTTACAGTATCGGAATAATCTTTGGGATGTTGTCCAAGTTCGATTAAATGATTGAAGATTTCGTCTACATTGGTCAGGTTAAAATTGCCGGCAAGAGCCAGGTTTCTGGTTTTCCAGTTGTTTTCGCGCAAAACCGGATGAACACTATCTATGTTATTGCTTCCAAAAGTACCATAACGCAAATGTCCCAAATAAATCTCTGCAGCAAATGGAAGTTTCTCTTTAGCCCAATGCGGGTCAGAAAGCAATACCGGATTTTTATCTTCAATTTCAGAATAATGGTCGTATATTTTTTTGAAAACATCGTTAATTGCAGAATCTTCGACCGAGCGCTGCCTGTGTATATATTTGCTTCCCGGCGCTACATTTAATTTTAAGCTCACCACCCCGGCACCATCCTGCCCCCGGTTATGTTGCTTTTCCATTAGCAGGTAAAGCTTCTGCAAACCATATCGCCAGGTACCATATTTTAACTGGTAATATTCGAGAGGTTTAAGAAGCCTTATCAGCGCGATACCACATTCATGTTTAATTAATTCACTCATTTCAACCTCATGCTTTCATTAGATTTTTGGAAGATTAATTTTTGTTGGAACCAAAAAAGCATTTCTAAACTTTTTTGCAATTTGCTTATAGGCCATAAAACCATCAGTCTTACTTCTGAAATCACCAACATAAACCTTAAAATTAGGGGATTCGAAAACTGGGTATGCTGGTATTTCAGGATAAAGTTCAACAAACCGGTTTCGTTCGTTCATCGCTTTTTGTCGTGCCGGTTGCCCTGAATCTGAAAATATCCGGATGCGAAACCCTGGAATTTTCCCTTCCTTCCTGCGGCTTTCATTATACCTGTTCACTAAAGATTTTATCTCCTCGTCTTGCGAGATATTTATTTTGCCCTGATTAGCTGAACTGGATGAAAACACTACAAAAACATCTGGTATCTCTTTACTTGAGGCCGTTGTTTGGGCAGAAAGCCCTCGCGTTGAAAGTAGTATTAAAATAAAAAGGACAAATTTAAAATTCATAATGTACCTTTTGATGTTTCAAAAGTAAACAAATTTTGTACTTGTTTTTTGAAATTTATTCAACGCCTAATGTTTTGTCAATAAAAAATTTTTTATTGAATAAAAAAGATTTTGCAATTATTGATCCTTTTAACCTGAAAATTATTTTATTGCCAAAGATATTACCGAAAGCTGAAATAAGCCCAGCTTCAGGATTATCAATTTCAACACTAAAATCAACCCTGTATTTTTTTGAAGAATGACCTGGAACAACTACTGGTTTTAATAATTGAACAACACCAACTTTACTTTCTCCGGCAAGAACAAGCAATTCACCTGTTTCTAATTGAAAAGACAGGGAACTTTTATTTTCTATTTCCAAATTGGCGCAACAAACCAATGCCCCATCTTTTAATCCGGAAATAGTAAACTTATCGATGTTTCCGACATCAATATCATTTTCATAAGTACAAGAAGCTAATAATTGAGCAAATGCAATAAAAAAAACAAATACAATTTTATTCATCATTGGAAAAATAAAGGCTAACCCAAGTGAGCTTTAACCGAAATTTATAATTTAGAACCCATGGCAATTTTTTCAAGCATTTCGGTTGTAAGCGATTTTGGCCTTTCGAGTGAATAATGTAAAGCCCTGTCCCAAACCAGATTTGCACAAATTCCAATGGATCGGCCAATACCAAATAAAACTGTATAAAAATCGTAATCACGCACACCATAATGCCATTGAATGGCACCGGAATGTGCATCGACATTGGGCCATGGATTTTTCGCCTTGCCTTGCTCCTTTAAAATTGGAGGTACTACTTTATAAAGCATATCGACATATTGCATAATTGGCTCTTCATTCATATGGTTTAGAGCGAATTCACGTTGAATCATATAACGAGGGTCAGTCTTTCTTAGCACGGCATGTCCAAAACCAGGAATTACATGACCTGCATTCAATGTATCCCACACAAATTGCTTCATTTCATCTTCTGTAGGTAATTTTCCGCCCATTCTTTTCATAACATCTAACAGCCACTTCAAAACTTCCTGGTTTGCTAATCCGTGAAGTGGGCCGGCCAGACCATTGATCATGGCTGAGATTGAAAGATAAATATCTGAAAGCGAACTGGCAACTAGGTGTCCGGTATGAGCGCTAACATTGCCGCTTTCGTGATCGGCATGAAGAATAAAATGGAGCCGCGAAACATCATCGTATGGTTTTGGAATGCCCATCATGTGTGCGAAGTTGCCACCAAAATCTAAATATGGGTTGGATTGGCTATGTTTCCCTTCACGGTATAACTTTGAATAAATATAAGTTGCTATTTCCGGAAGTTTGGCCAAAAGATTCAACGAATCCTCAAACATTGGATCCCAGAAATCCTGTTTACGCATTCCTGCTTCATATTTCTTTGCAAAAAATGATTCACGGGACATTGTAAGAATTGCTGAAGAAAACATTGCCATCGGGTGGCTAATTGTAGGAAATGCATCTAAAACTTCGTAAACGTATCGCGGTAAAATCCTTCGTTTAGACATTTCATCTACCACATCTGCAACTTCTTCTTCAGTAGGTATATCACCGGTCAGGAGAAGGTATAAACAACCTTCAACATAGGGATATTCAGCTCCTGCTGGTTTAGGAAGTTTTTGAAATACTTCTGGTAATGTATAACCTCTATAACGAATTCCTTCTTCCGGATCGAGATACGAAATATCTGTTACCAGGCATTTAATGTCGCGCATGCCGCCTATAATCTGGCTAATCGTAACCTCATCCACAACAACATCACCATATTCGTCCAACAGCCTCTGTGTACGTGGTCGCCATAATTCTATCTTCTCACGAAGTTTCTCTTTTAAAGTTGACATAATAGTTATTTTTAAGTTAAAACAACCTATTTCATGAAATGTTGGCCATAGTTCTTAAAGATAGAAAATATTTGAAGATTTTATTAAATCATCAATCCTATTTATTTTATAAGACTATAATATTTTTAATATTACTGGATAACTCGGATAATAGAAAAATCTATAATATCACAATTTTTAAAATATAATTCTCATTTAGCAAACTTAAAGTTTTAGGATAGAGAATAAGATGAGGAAACAATTATAAAAAAAATACTATTATAAAAATATTGTTAAAAAAAGTTTTTTTAATATGGGGGCTCCAATAAGAAAATTGTCTTTTTAATATGTAGAATAAGTTTAATATTTTCTGGCCAAAATTAAATTTTATGGATAGAAAAGATTTTTTCAAAAAGTCATGCCAAGCAGGACTTTGCGTCTGTGCTGGTTTTACAGTATTAAATCAAAGTACTATATTGGCAACTGAAACAAATTCAGCACAGAATGCTGATGATTGGCGAATCGGATTTATGCAAAAGAGATATGCAAAGCCCATTGATATTTTAAATTCTAACCTTGATGAAAACACGAGAGATCTGATACTTGAAAATTTGGGCAGGGCTTGTTCGAAAGAAAGTGAAAAGGAAAGGTTGAAATTTAAAGGCGATATTGAAGGTTTTTTAAATGAAATTAAAAACAATTGGGCTGAAAATGTTTCATATGACAAAGAAAAAGGTGAAATAAGGATTGTTGGAAAAAAGGTGGAAAGTTGTTTCTGTCCGTTTGCAGGTGACAAATCTATTTCAAATACTATTTGCAATTGCTCTTTAGGCTGGCAAAAAGAAACCCTGGAATCAGTAATTGGCAAACCGGTTAAGGCAAAGATTGAGTCATCATTCTTAAGAGGTGGGGACAGGTGTAGCTTTAGTGCTCAAGTATTATGAAGAATCTCAAACTGTTTTTAACATTTTGACTTAAAAAAAGGGATAAGGCCTTAAACCTTATCCCTTTTTTTATCATTAATTTATATAATATTAATTGGTGCTTTCAGAGCTTGCCCCTTCAATCGGTTTGGATTCAACTTCTTTGGCTTCTGCTTTTGCAACCGGGGCTGCTTCAGCAACAGTTTCCTTTTTTCCTGCACGCTTTCCACGACGTGTTGTTTTAGCTTTCGCCTTGCTTGTTGTTGAAAGCATGTTTTCATTATAGTCGACTAATTCTATAACGCACATTTCAGCATTATCGCCAAACCGGTTACCAGTCTTTAAAATTCGTGTATAACCTCCAGGACGATTTGCAACTTTTCCTGCTACTTCGCGAAATAATTCAGTAACTGCGTCTTTATTTTGCAAATAACTAAAAACTGTCCTACGCGCATGTGTTGAATCTTCTTTCGTTTTTGTAATTAATGGTTCAACATATGTCCTGAGAGATTTTGCTTTAGCAACAGTTGTAGTCACCCTTTTATGAAGTATTAATGATGCTGCAAGGTTCGACAGCATTGCTTTGCGATGTGAACTTGTTCTGCCTAAATGATTTACTGTCCTGTTATGTCTCATCGTTCTTTAGTCTTTGTCTAATTTATATTTTGCGACATCCATACCGAAG
>CAVSGB010000254.1:0-3227 GCA_963726845.1 uncultured Bacteroidota bacterium
CTCGTCCCATTTACTAATTTTATGGCTTCGGCTTCTCCTTCGGCATGCAATATTTTCGATTGTTTAAAGCCTTCTGCTTCTTTTATCTTTGCGCGTTTTATACCATCAGCAACAGTTTCGGCAGCAGTGGCAGAATCAATTGCTGCAATTTTTTCGTTTTCAGCCTTTACAACTTTGTTCATGGTTTCCTGCACGTCTTTCGGCGGGTCTATTTCTTTCAACTCGGTACGGACTATTTCAATTCCCCAGCTTTGGGTTTCAGTATGGAGTGTTTTATAAAGTTCGGCATTAATTTTTCCACGTTCGCTGTTGGCCGATTTTAATGTAAGCGTACCGATTATATTTCTCAAAGTAGTGCGGGCCAGGTTAACGATTTGCCATTTGTAATTATTGACATTATATATCGAGCCCTTAACGCTATCTTCATCAGATTTCACCCTGAAATAAACCTGGGCATCGACGCTTGCATTCAAATTATCGTTGGTGATTATTTCCTGAGGCTCGGCGTCTACCATCTGTTCGGTTACATTTACAATAAATAGTTTATCAATAACGGGAATAATCCAGTGAAAACCGGGCTTTGCAAAATAATGATACTTTCCCAGCCTCTCAATTAAACCCCGCTGGGTAGGCCTTACTATTCTTATTCCAATAAGAAATATGAATACTGCCGGAATTATTAAATACAAATAGTTCATCTCAATTTCCTTTCTTTTTTAAATGATAATAATTTTATAATAAATGAATATTTTTTTGAAATCTTTTAACTTCAATTTGCAATAAGTATCAATTACGGGATAGTTTCATTCTAAAAATAATGCGGACAAGTATTAAAAACACTGCTAATACCGGCAGGATATGAATAATTCCAAATGGTTTAAAACCCCAGAAAAGAATGCCCCAAATTATCAAAAGTAAACCTGCATTAACATAAAGTGAATTCTTCATTATAATACTTATTATGTTTTAAATTTTCTGAACATAATCCAACTCACAGTAAAATCAGGTTACAAACCTGCAATTATTTCCTGAAACTATATAGCAGTTACTCCAAGTTTATATTCTATCATCCGCAATATATCACTTTCATTATTATCTGAAGAAGTTAAATCAGCATCTGTTAATTGCGGGTATTTGCTTCTGAGTTTTATTGTAAACTGTTCCCAGTTACCCTGACTTTGTACTAATTCCATTTTTTATATTATTAATTGTGATTAATTGATAGTGATTAGTATGTAATTCGTTTAGAGGCTGTTTTGGAATTTAAATTTTTATTGTTTATGTATTAACCCCAACCCGATAAAAAGGGACTATAACAGTGCAGCTACACCAGGTTAGTGCCCTCCTTTTTGAGGAGGATTAGGAGGTAAAATGATTATCAAATAAAAATTTAATAATCAATGAATTGAATTGTTTTTATTTAATTCCAAAACAGCTTCTTAGTAAACCAGCTATAACCCATTGTTCATCTTTCACGATTTTAAAATTTATTTCCAGACATTTAATTGGATGCCGGATATTGTGATTAATACTTTCAATAAACTCGCATAATCATTTTTGGTAGTTAAAATGAAGGCTATCGGGTTAAAGAAAAGATTCTAAAATGTTTAAACATTTATCGATAGAACTTAAGTATTGACTTTTAACAATCAGATTTAATTCAAACAGCCAATTCCAATTACCTAAAAACTTTTTCTATAACCCTGACAGCCGTAACCCAAATAATAATCAATTATTTTTATAAAAGTACTTCGAAAGGGTTCGGTAAGTTTTACACAATTCAGTGAAAGAGTTACATGATTCACACATTTTAGTAAAAGTGGAAGCCCCCTAATCCCCCGAAGGGGGACTTTGAAAAAATATTACTAAAACTAAAATTCCTAACTTGAACCTTTGTCATTTTATTTTAAAATTGTTATTTTGTCTTTCTCTTTGTCCCTCTTCGGGGGATTAGGGGGCTTTCACATCTTCTCCATGTACCAGCTCAAAGCCTTTTCTATTTTCTGGTAATGAAAAATGGTGGTGATGGCTTTCTGTAATCTTAAAAAGGCTGTTTCGCTTTTAACAATGTAATCAAAAGCCTGGTGTTTCATGCAATTTACGGCCACTTCAATTTTGTCCTGCGAGGAGAGAATAATAACAGGTATTTGTGGACTTAATGATTTTATCCTGTCGAGCGTTTCCAGACCATTAATGGCATTTTTATGAACTCCATCAAGGTGATAATCTAAAATTATTACATCTGGTTTTTGAGTCATATTTTTCAGGCATAATTCCCCTGTAGCAAATGTTTTGATAGTAGATTCGGTACTTTGTACGAAATCAATCTCCAATGACTTTAAAAACAATTCGTCATCGTCAACAAGAAAAATCAGTATTTTTCCCTCTTTCTCCATCAGATTGTATTATTAATTAAATTAATTTCAACTTCTAATTCTTTGCAGGCTTGAGAACATACGCTTTCAATCTTCAAAACCAATTCTTCTATTTCCTCGAGATGTTGTTGTGTACTGGAATATTCCTGAATTTTTTTTGCAATATTTTCAAAATCTTTTTGAATGCCAACAATAGAAAACGAAGGAATTAATTTATGAACTGAAGCGTACAATGAACCCCAATCTTTTTCATGCAAACTTTGCTTCATGTTGTTGATTAAAAGTGAGGTTTGATGTAAATATAAAGTTATCATTTCCTTCATTAATGCCGGATTGGATTTTGTACGCTCTTGCATATAAGTTAAATCAATGCATTTTTGCTTTTTTTTTGATTTAACGGTTTGAATATCTGCTTTCTTTTTGTTCCCGCTATTTTTTTCTGGCAAAGGTTTCTTTAATAAGTCAATTATTTTTATGTACAATTGTCTTTCGTCAATAGGTTTCGCGATATAATCGTTCATGCCAACGGCAGTACATTTTTTTAAATCAGTTGTGGTCACATCTGCGGTTAACGCGATAATGGGAATTTTGGATTTCATTTTATTCCGTATGTAATCGGTAGCTTCAAAGCCATTCATTATGGGCATCATTAAGTCCATTAGAATAATATCAAACCCTTTATTTTGTAATTTTTCGATGGCCAATTTCCCGTTGGCTGCAATTTCGTGTTCAAATCCAAAATCGTCCAACAGTGTCTTCATCAGCAATTGATTGAGCGCAATATCTTCAACCACCAATACTCTTATATTTTTGACTTCTACGTTTAATTTCCTTATTTCTATTTCAAGTTCG
>CAVSGB010000255.1:0-4297 GCA_963726845.1 uncultured Bacteroidota bacterium
TTTATAAAATTAACGATTCTACTAGCCTTCTATTATCATATTACAATGACGTTTTTTCCACTAATGGGTATTTATTAGGTAACGAGTATGATTTTCTTCAAGATGTAAGGCTTACATTTAACAATGTTTACTCGTTCAATAAATTTACTTCCGGCATTGAATATTTGCCGGAACAATTAAATTCAGAAACCAATGGACAGTTTGTTCCGAAAGGCATTTATAGGGCAAATGAAGCAGTATTATTCGGGCAGGATGATATTAAAATAAATAATATATTTTCTGCCATCATTGGGTTTAGGGCAACTGACCATTCCGGTTATGGGTTGAATTTTGTCCCTAAATTTGCCATTATGGCCAAGAAGGATAATTTAATATATCGCTTATCGTATGGCTTTGGTTATCGCTCGCCAACTTTAAAAGAAATGTATTATAATTTTGACCATACTTTCAGTGGATTTGATTTCTATATTAAAGGTAATCCCAATTTAAAGCCCGAAAAATCGCAGTATTTTGGCTATTCAGTTGAGATGAACGATAGCTGGGTTAACCATTCGGTTAATATTTACTATAACCGCGTTCAGAATTTAATAACAGATAATTGGTTAATTTTAAATAAAATGCCAATCGACAAATACATGAACGATTCATCTGCAACAATTATAGGAATTGATTTTATGGAAAAAGTGATGCCCGTAAAAAAGTTAATAATAACAGGCGGCATAAGCCTTGTTGATGCTAGAAACAGTGCAACAGGAACGCAATTAAGCAGTATAAGCCCGGTTTCTGCCAATTTTAATATTAAATATTCATTTGATTTTTTCAGGCAAAAAACAACTTATGATTTGTCAGGAAAATACAACGGGTTCAGGACTTATGTGCCAATTGCAATACCAGGTGAACCTGCACAAACATATCAGGATAATCCATATAGTTTATGGAAAACCAGCATTACCCAAACATACAAATCAATTATTTCGTTAACTATGGGAATGGATAATATTTTCAATACAGTAAACCCAAAAAGTTTTGATAATCTTTCACCCGGGCGCAGATATTTTTTCAGTCTGAATTTTCATCTTTCAAAATATTAGAATTTTCAGTCACAACAGTATTCTCCAGAATTCAGAATCCAGTATCCCGTCTCTTGATTCCTGATTCCGGAGTCCAGTCTCCATTCTCCAGTCTCCGGTTTCCGGTTTCCGTTCTTCACATATTTTGACATTTCCATAAACTAAAAAAGAAAGATAATTCTATAATTGGCATTATAAGATATTAATATCCAATATATTCATAAAAAATAGCTAATTACCTTATTTTGAATGAGTCTATATTGACAATATGGTTTGTATTTTTATTTTTAATTTATAATATTTGACCATTGATTCATTTCGGTTTTTTTTATACCAAAGTGTGGGTAACTAATTTTAAATTTTTGAGATTTATTTAGTACATTTAGTTTAATATTTATTCAAAAATCTTCCAATATGTATCAACATATAAAACGCCTGATCCTTGCATTTGCCATATTTATTACACTATTCCTGGTAGCACGTTATTTTTTAAAACCAAAATCTTTTGGTGAATTAGGCCATTACAGGGCATTGGCAATAGAGGAAAACGCAATGAAAGAATTGCATTATGCAGGTTCTGAAAATTGCTCAAAATGTCACGATTCAATAAGAGCAGAAAAAGCGGAAGGGTTGCATTCAAAACTTAAATGCGAAGTTTGCCATGGGCCGGGTTATAAACATGCAAAGTTTGCAGGACAATTTACAAATGGCGAATTGCCCGATTCCCTTAAACTTCATAAACCAATAGAGCGAAAAGAATGTGCAAAATGCCATCAGATAAATGCAGCACGTATTAAGATTCAATTCGATACAATAGATAATTCGGTTATTAAACAAATTGATGCGATGAAACATAAGCTCATGAGCAAGAAAACGAAGAAAGAGCAGAAATGTATTAAATGTCATAATCCACATCAACCATGAAAGAAGACAAATCTAAAATATCAAGAAGGAATTTCTTTAAAAAAGGGGCAATTATTACAGGAGGAATTGCAGTAGCATCAGCCTTCACTCCTTTTGATGCGGTGCTTTTTGCAACAGAACGGCCAAAGGAAAGGGTAAATGGTATGGCATCGGCATCGACATTAACAAATGCATAGGCTGTGGAAATTGTGCAAAAGCATGCAAACTTGAAAACAATGTCCCTGAGGAACCTTTTTATTTTCGTTCATGGGTTGAACAATACACAATTAAAAAGGATGGTTCGATAATAGTTGAATCGCCCAATGGTGGAATTGATGGTTTTAAGCAATCTGTCCCTGACGAAGAAATATACAAATCATTCTTTGTCCCAAAAATGTGCAACCATTGTGCAAAATCGCCATGCACCCAGGTTTGTCCAGTAGGGGCGACATTTGAATCTCCTGAGGGTATCGTTCTAATCGATGAGAAATATTGTATTGGTTGCAGGTATTGTGTTCAGGCTTGTCCTTATGGTTGCAGGTTTGTGAACCCTGCAAAAGGTACTGCAGAAAAAATGCACATTATGTATCCATCGCCTTAAAAAAGGTTTACAACCGGCATGTTTTGAAATTTGCCCGACTGAAGCAAGAATTTTCGGCGATTTGAACGATCCTGACAGTAAAATAAATTACTTCTTGAAAAATCATAATTGTATGGTTCTTAAACCACATCTAAATACAGGTTCAAAATTATTCTATAACGCTTTAACTTCTGAGGTAAGATAATATGGATCCACATTTTCAAAATCTATACGAAGTTCTTTCAAAAGTACAGGGATATATATATCCCAATGAAATTGAGCTTAACTGGAGCATACTGATAGTGCTGTATCCGTATATTACCGGATTGGTAGCAGGAGCATTTATACTTGCTTCTCTCGAACGCATTTTTAAAGTTCATGTCCTGAAACCAACTTATGGCCTTGCATTGTTAACAGCATTATCATTCATGTTAGTAGCAACCATGCCTCTGATAAGTCATCTTGGCAAACCTTTGAGAGCTTACGAAATTATGATCACGCCACATTTAACTTCAGCCATGGCAATTTTTGGTTTTGTGTATTTGTGGTATTTGATGGTGGTTTTATTGCTCGAAATCTGGTTTGACTATCGCCGCGACATGGTTATCTGGGCTAGCGAATCGAAAGGAATTAAACGTTTTCTTTATAAAGTTTTTTCATTATGGTCAACCGATATTTCTCCAAAAGCAGTGGCTTTTGATAATAAAATTGGATATATTATTACAATCATTGGTGTGCCTTCTGCATTTTTACTGCACGGATATGTTGGTTTTATTTTCGGATCGATAAAAGCCAATCCCTGGTGGTCTTCAGTCCTGATGCCAATTATTTTTCTTTTTTCAGCTATGGTTTCAGGAATAGCCCTGGTTATGCTCCTTTATATTTTGCTTACTAAACTACGCAGGAAAATTGTCGATATGAATTGCCTGGATACAATTGCAAAATTCATGTTTTATATTTTAATTATAGATTTTGTACTTGAAGGTCTGGATCAAATCCATCGTATTTACCAGGCTGAAGAGTCGTTTGATATTTTGCATAATTTAGTATTTGGAAAACTTTTTTACACATTGTTTATAGTACAAGGCTTATTTGGAACTATTGTGCCACTGCTCACACTGGGCATATTGCAATTTTACAAACCCAAAGAAAAAATCAGAAGGGCAGTTTATTTGATCATTTCATGCCTTGTGCTTATAGGTATTTTCTTCATGAGATGGAATGTAGTTATTGGTGGGCAACTTTTCTCAAAAAGTTTTTACGGCTATTCAGATTTTAAAATCGGACTTATCGGGCCGAAGGTTATTTAATGGCTTCAATTTGGATTATAGTCCCTTTTTTAATATTGACATTTCTCTTATGGTTGCTGCCACCCTGGAAGAAGAAAGAAGATGAAACCGAACTACCAGGCGCTCTTTAAATAAGTTTATTGCATTATATTTTTTTACTTTTCTTAAAATTCAAAATTGATATATAAGAATTTTTGAAATATATTTTATTGGATCAAACATTCAAATTACTGATTTTCCTTACTGCTATTAAAAAAATAATTTTTAAAACAAGGAGGTAGTTATGATGAAACATCCATGCACTTGCGTTCACAAAAGGAAATGAATATAACAAGGATGTTCCATGAGAATCAACTGTAAGATTATTAAATGTTTAACCTAATTATATTCTCATGAAACCTGATGATTTGAATAATGAATATTTTGAAATTATAAACAGCCGTTTAAATTCGCTC
>CAVSGB010000256.1:0-19559 GCA_963726845.1 uncultured Bacteroidota bacterium
GAAATACTTTACCCACAAATTTTAACCCGTCAAAAATTCCTGTACGCCAATAATCCCAATTATGATCCCCTTCACGGACTCTGAATTCATGAGGTACTCCCCTGCTCTTTAATATCATATGAAGGTTGCAATTTCCAACTATTAATTTATCCTTATCGCCACAATCAATGTAATATTTTACTTCACTTAGTTTTTCATTGGGATAAATTTTTGCCATTTCAACCACATTAAATGCTTTCCAGTATACAGGCAATGAATCTCCGTTAAGCTGGCCATATATATCGGTACTGTTGGACGTATTCTTTTTTAACCTGTCAAACATTTCTTCATCTGTATGCAATCCCGCGCTCAATGCAACACACGAAGAAAACATTTCCGGATGGCGGAAAGAATATACAAGAGCGCCATATCCTCCCATCGATAAACCACCTATTGCACGAAATTCTTTTGCTGGCCTGATTCTATAATTCTTTTCAATAAATGGAATAAATTCCTGAAAAAACATATCTTCATATTTCACTTTTCCCTGGTAATCGTTTATGTACCAGGTAGCGGCTGCATCGGGCATGACAATTATCATTGGAGGTGCATCACGGCTGGCAATTGAAATATCAGCAGCAGAATTTACTTCACCAAATTGTACCCAGGCAGTTTCATTGTCGGTATATCCATGCAGCAAATAAAAAACCGGGTAAGATCGATTGGACAATTCATAATCGGGTGGCAGATAAATTGAATATTTAACTGGCCAGCCAAGTATTTTACTATCCATCGATTTGCTTTCAAATACCTTTCCCTGTGGCACGGAAGGCTTACCGTTAATCCCGACAAAAACTGAAAAGAAAAGAAATAGTGTAATTGAATAAATTTTTTTCATACAAAAGCATTTCTACTTCTCAATAAATTCTATGCCAAAATAATCAGCAATCAACTTAATGTCTTTTAAAATACCTGGAATTATTGTTATTCCATTTTTTTTATAAAGCTCTTCATTTTCCCGTTCAGGATCACCCGGGATAACTATTTTAGGCTTTCCCGGAGCGCTCTCAGCATTGCGGAATGTTCCAATCCATTCGTCCATTTTGCTTTTGAATTGATCTGCAGGTTGAAATGCATCGATGCGCATAGCTCCAAAAAAATGGCCGGTGCCTTTGCCTACTTTTTTATCGAGAACCGGTAAATATGCTACTGAAGGTGGAACAAACGGCCAAAATTGGCGCCCGAAAAAACTGCCGAAAAAATATCGACAATCGATGCCAGGCAAAACCCTTTGTGGCTGCCATGCTCATAATCGCCACCCAATGTAAGCATCGAGCCACCTTTGGCTAAAATTCCGGGTTCATCTGTAGAATTGCCTTCTTTATCCTGAACATATCCATATAAAACTTTTTCACCTTTCTTTTCAGAAACGGCAAGTTTCCCGCGTGCAATAGGCGTGGTTGCAAAATCTGCAACAAATGGAGGCTGCTTTCCGGCAGGTATCGCAACGGCAATGGGATTCGTCCCAAGCATCCGGCTAATTGAAAAAGTCGGGGCTACCAGCGGATTGGCATTGGTCATGCAGATGCCGATCATATCATGTTCCAGCGCCATCATTGCATAATATCCGGCAAGCCCGTAATGGTTCGAGTTGCATGTGGAAACCCATCCGGTTCCGACACTTTTGGCTTTTGAAATTGCAATTTCCATCGACCTGTTTGCTGCAATCATTCCTATTGCATTATCGCCGTCAACAACCGCTGTACTCGGTGTTTCATGAACAATTTTTATTTGGGGAAGGACATTGATCCTTTTTGCTTTCCATAATTCAAAATAATCTTTTAAACGGATAATTCCATGCGAAGGCAAACCACGTAATTCAGCCGAAATAAAAACCTTTGAGGTAGCATCAGCAGCATCCTTTGTACAGCCCATTTTTTGGAAAACAGAACTTGTAAAATCTGATAAATACTGGTATGTATACATTAATATGTTTTTTAAATCAATTATAAAGAAACAAAGAATTTTTTTATCAGAGAAAAAGATTAAGAAAATAAATATTCCCTTAGAATCAGTTTTGGATTAAAAATAAGGTTTGCACCTACCGAATTCACGGATATGCAGTATGAATCCCCGTCCCGGGCAAAACGGCTGCCAGCTTGGAATGTGCCTGACAAACCACTGAATTTCAAATTGTTTGGTGGATCACTGTAGTACCAGTGTTATTTTAATAATTCTTTTACTTCCTGTTCCAAAATTGGTAAGTATTTATTTATAATCAGCCAGATTATATCTTCTGAAACACTATCATATCCATGAATTATCCGATTTCGGGTATCAACTATATTTCGAGGATCACTAATTGGAAAATCAGGATCAGTCTTTAAAATCCTGTCCATAGCTTCACCAATAATCTCAATATTTCTCTCTATAGCTTTGCGTGTTTTTAAGTCCTTTTGAAATTCAAAGAAATCTCGTTTTGCAGGTAAAAATGATATATTTCTATAATTGAAATCTCTATGTCCTTCAGACATGCTTTAATATCAAATTTTTTATCATTTTGATTGTCATTTAGCATAGATTAAATATTTAGAGCTATCAATATTGCTGCGAATAAATGGGTTTTTAACAGCTTTATTTTCCAATAAATCGATTGGTCTTTTAAATAAATCCTGAAGTGCAAATTTTAAATTAAAATAATTGTCAGCATAATCCAATGGGTCATTTGAGTCAATGTCAACAATTAAATCAATGTCACTTTTGTCGTTAAATCTATCTGTTAATACAGAGCCAAAAACGTATAAATATTTGACTTTATTTTGTTGACATAAATATCTTAAACTGTTAGTTTAGTTGTCTAAATACATCTGCAAAATTTATCCAAATTTAAGAAATTTATATAGAAACGCAAAATGTGGCTTTGAGCGCGAATAGTAGGAATAGACATAGAGATATTATTATAACATTATTTGAAATTTTCAAGAAATTAATATTACTATTATGCAAAAAGCCATTTCTGAAATTCTATGGATTCAATGAAATTCATATTTTTAAACAATTTATTTAAAAAAAATATGATAATTTGTTTTATTCTATCTATATTTAAAATACTGAATGTTTATCAAGTGCTGTATGAATAAGTCATTGATTTTAATTGTAGTTGTTTCTTTGTTATGTAATTCGATCTATTCACAGGAACAAAAAAAAGATTATTCCCAATTAACCCGGGAAGAAATAACTGAACTTAGTTATGACGAATTGCTTAAAATTCCTCTGGAAGATTTAATGAAAATGGCTGAAAAGCTGGGCGTTTCTGTCGATGACCTATTGAATATGAAAATAACGGTATCATCGAAAATTGCGCTAACATCTCGTGAATCACCGGGAATTGTTAGTATTGTAACTGCCGATGAAATTAAAAAAAGCGGAGCCCGCGACCTGATAGACATTTTGAATATGGTACCAGGTTTTAATTTTGGTTATGATATTGATGGTGTTATTGGCCTTGCATGCAGGGGTAATTGGGGACACGAAGGCAAAATACTTATTTTACTTGATGGACAGGAAATGAACGAAAATTTTTATTCAACTTTTCAATTTGGCAACCGAATTTCTGTCAGTCAAATTAAACGCATTGAAATAATCCGTGGCGGGTCTTCTATTTATGGAGGTTATGCCGAACTCGGGGTAGTAAATATTATTACCAAAAGATCATCCGATTTAAACGGTATTGGTGGTGGTGTTAATTCCGGAATTATGTCGGGAAATGTAATCCGCACAGATTACAGCCTTTCTGCCGGACAAAAAATAAACGATTTTGAATATACAGTTGCCGGGTATTATAGTGATGGTTTCAGAAGCAACAAAACTTATGAAAATTTCGACAGCCTTAAATATAATTTGGGCAGTAATGAAGGAAAAATTGAAAGTGAAAACTTTAATATGTCTGTTAATTATAAGGATATTAAAACCCGCTTTATTTATGATAATTACAGCACCCATTCTTTTGAATACCCTACAAACCCGCTCGATATTTTCACCAGTTATCTTGGAGAAATAAGGTACGACTGGAAAATTTCCGATAAGTTCACCTTAACACCCAGGATTAATATTAAAAGCCAGGTACCCTGGCAAATGATAGATACAAATTATACTTTTCACAAACGCGACAACCGGTATACTGCAAATATTACAGCCCAGTTTGAGCCTGACAATAAAATTATTCTCACAGGTGGAACTGAATTCGTTGGCGACAGGGCAGAAAATATGGCATCAGATACATTCGTATTTAGAAATGGCAAAAATTCAATAGGCTACAATAATTTCGCTGCATATCTTCAATGCCTTATAAAAACTCAAATCGTAAATATTAATATTGGCGGCAGGTTCGACAGGCACAGCCAGTTTGGGAATAATTTTGCCCCTCGGATCGGGTTGACAAAGGTTATCGATAAATTTCATTTTAAACTTCTTTACAGCAATGCATTTCGTGCGCCTGCAATCATGAACATAGATGTAAACCCGGATATAAAACCGGAACACACCAATGTTACAGAACTCGAAGCCGGATACGAGATTAACAAAAGCATGTTTTTAACGGCCAATGTTTTCGATATTCTAATAAAAAGCCCAATTGTTTATAACGATTTAAACAATGCTGATACTTATAATAATTACTCGCAAACCGGAACCCGCGGGTTTGAGATCGAATACAGGATTGTAAAATCGAAATTTAACCTGAATGCCAATTTTTCTTATTATACAGCTGTAAACAATAATGTCATATCATACGAAGTACCGGGAAATAGCAGTTATATGCTGGCTTTCCCAAAATATAAGGCAACACTGAATTCATCTTTTGCAATTCTCGGCAACCTGAGCCTCGACCCCTCTTTTATTTTACTCGGCGATCGTTATGGCTATTATCTTAATAAAAATGAAGTTGCAGAATTAACTAAAAAATCTCCAAAACTTACAACGAATATTTTCCTTGATTATGAAAATATTTTTGTAAAGAACCTGGAATTGGGTTTTGGAGTATATGATTTGTTTAATGCCGGGACAGAATTTATTCAGCCTTACGGTACAAGTTTTCCGCCTCTTCCCGGATATTATAGAGAAATATTACTCAGGTTGAATTACAAATTCGATTTGTAAAAAGGCTGATCAGGCAGTTATAATGCAGGCTGACTGGCAATTAACATCCTCATTACTATAAAACAAACTGTACAAACACAATAAATATTGCAACAACAATTGTTGCAGCCAATACCCCTCTTGCACCTTTTAAAAAGTTTCCCCAGATGTAAAAAAAAAACAAGGCCAGGTTTGGCAGCACGCAAAGGCTGAATAATTTCGACATAATATTGCGGTCGTGCAGAAACCGAAAAAATTCGGAAATATTCTGGTTACCAAACGTGTGATAATAAGTAATTGAAAGGGTGATAATTGGGACAATTATTGCAAAAATAAATCCAATCCAGGGTTTATCGAGTTTTTCTAACCGTTTCATTTTATTAATAATTTATTATTTGTTTTACTTTTATCGGGTTATGGGTTAAATAGTTGATTGTTTCAGCAAAACCTTTGAAGTTTTAAAAACTTCAAAGGTTTATCAACTGATTCGACCCATCATCCTTTTATTGTTTTATTCAAAATATAGTAAACTCCTTTGTACAGGAACCAACCTGTAATAATCGATAAGCCAAGCCAAACAAGAACTGCCAGCAAATTTAAATAACCAAAATCTGTTATAACCGTAACCCAGTCTTTCTTTAGCTTTCCCAATATTTCATTGTAAGATGGCAGTAAATATGAAACATGAAAAATCCAGGTCGTTATTTTAAGAAACGGAATAAAAAGTATTATCTGCAAAGGAAAAATAAAATAGTTCACAGCTATTATTAAAGGAAGGTTAAGTTTCCACCGAATAGCAATAAATGAACAAAGCAATGTATTGACACCGAAAAATGGAATTATTCCCAAAAGAATTCCGGTTGTAATAGTTATTGCAAGTTTCTTTTGCTGAAGTACCACGTTTGACAAATTCGCCCAGCCATTTTGTCAATCTTTTTCCAAAACTCATATTTTTCTTTTCAATAACCATTGAAACTTTGTATTTCTGATATGTCTTTTCTCCGTTTTTCCCTTATTAAATCAGATGAAGGATAACCGAGTGTAATAATCAAAACCGCCCTTAACGATGAAGGAATGTTGAGAAGTTTTTTAACTTTTTTTTCGTTAAACCAACCCAGCATGCAAGTTCCCAATCCTTCGGCAGCAGCCTGGAGGCAAAAATGAACCGAAGCAATGCCCACATCAATAAGTGTGAATGGTTTGTTGCGGATTATTTCACCCATTTTAGAGCTTATGTTGGGCATCTTCATTACAACAACAATATGAACTGGCGCCTGTTTTGTAAAATGGTTCATCGGTATCATCCGGGTAGTTGTACAATCGGCAATCTTGTTTTTTAATTCCTGGTTGTCTACAACAATAAATTTCCAGGGTTGGGCATTACATGCCGAAGGCGCCAATCGAACAGCTTCAATACATCTTTCAATTTTTTCTTTTTCAATTGGAAAATTATTGTATCCTCTGACACTTTGCCTTTTTTTTACCAATTCTAAAAAATGAAATCTTTCGTCCATTAAGTTTTGATTAAAAACAATTCCAAAAGTAATTTTTTTAGGTGTAAGAATTGAATATTTTTATATTCTCAAAAGTCTGCAGCCTGAATAGCTGCCATAAATATAAAAGTGACCTGATTAACAACGATAATAAATTTTATCTTCTTGCAATTATTAACTTTGTAGCCTTTTAGATTAAAGATGGAATTTAAAATTGTTTCAGATTATATACCTACAGGCGATCAGCCGGATGCGATTAAGCAACTGGTGGAAGGCATTTATCGCGGGGATAAATTCCAGGTTTTGCTGGGTGTTACAGGTTCGGGAAAAACATTTACAATTGCAAATGTTGTAGAGAAAATACAAAGGCCTACACTTGTCCTAAGCCATAACAAAACACTGGCTGCGCAATTATACGGTGAATTCAGGCAATTTTTTCCAAATAATTTAGTTGAATATTTTGTTTCGTATTACGATTATTACCAGCCCGAAGCATATATTCCGGTTACTGACACATATATTGAAAAAGACCTTTCGATCAATGAAGAAATAGAAAAACTTAGGCTAAGCGCAACATCGGCTTTGTTATCGGGGCGCAGCGATGTAATTGTTGTTTCGTCGGTTTCATGCCTGTATGGTATCGGCAACCCTGATGACTTTCATGAAAATATTGTAACAATAACACGTGGCCAGAAAATAGGCCGGAACCAGTTCCTGCGCAGGTTGGTCGACAGTCTTTATTCGCGTAATGAAGTTGATTTTAAAAGGGGAACATTTCGTGTACGTGGCGAAAATGTTGATATTTGTTTACCTTACAATGATTTTGCCTACCGGCTAACATTTTTTGGCGACGAAATTGAAGAAATTGAATCTTTCGACCCTGTTAATGGCATTATAATTGAGCATCTCGATAAAGCATTAATATATCCGGCCAACATATTTGTAACCACAAAAGAACGCATGAACATGGCCATAAGGCAAATTCAGGATGATTTGTACAAACATGTTGAGTTTTTTAAGAGCATTGGGAAACATATTGAAGCAAAACGAATTGAAGACCGTGTTACATACGACCTCGAAATGATTAAAGAATTAGGCTATTGTTCCGGTATTGAGAATTATTCCCGTTATTTTGATGGCCGCCCGCCAGGTAGCAGGCCTTTCTGCCTGATTGATTATTTTCCAAAAGATTTTCTTATGGTTATCGACGAGAGCCATGCTACGATACCCCAAATACATGCAATGTTCGGGGGCGACCATTCCCGTAAGCAAAACCTGGTCGAATATGGATTCCGCCTCCCGGCAGCTATTGATAACAGGCCATTAAAATTTGAAGAATTCGAAGAACTGGTTGGCCAGACAATATATGTGAGCGCAACACCTGCAGATTATGAACTTGAAAAGACCCAGGGAGTTTTTATTGAACAATTAATCAGGCCGACAGGGTTACCGGATCCTATTGTAGATGTCAGGCCGAGCCATAACCAGATTGACAATTTAATAGGTGAAATAAATGCCAGGGCTGAAATTAACGAAAGGGTTTTGGTAACTACATTAACAAAAAGAATGGCTGAAGAACTTTCTGCATATTTGGCAAGAATGGATATTAAGTGCCAGTACATTCATTCCGATGTCGATACCCTTGACAGAGTTAAGATTATGGAGGATTTACGAAGCGGCGTGTTCGATGTGCTGGTTGGAGTCAACTTATTGCGCGAAGGGCTCGATTTACCAGAGGTTTCGCTGGTTGCAATATTGGATGCAGACAAAGAAGGCTTCCTGAGGTCAGAGCGCTCTCTTACCCAAACTGCCGGGCGTGCCGCAAGAAACATCAATGGCAAAGTAATCATGTACGCCGATAAAATGACAGATTCTATGAGACGTACAATTGATGAAACAAACCGCCGCCGTATTAAACAATTAACATACAATACTGAAAATAACATTACGCCGCAGCAAATAATAAAGCCCAATATTCCAATAATCGGATATTCAAATAAACAAACACCTGCAAAAGGATATTCAGCGAAACAATTGATGTTGCAGCTGACCCGGTTATTAAGTATATGGACAGGAAAGCGCTTCAAAAAACAATTGATAAAACACGGAAATCTATGGAAGCAGCTGCCAAACAACTTGATTTTATTGAGGCTGCAAGGTTACGTGATGAAATGTATGCTTTGGAAAAAATATTAAAGGAAAAATGAAGTTAATTATATGCTGCAAAAAATTGTCAGAATCAATTGTTGGTTATTTAACAATTTTTCTTTTTGATAAAAGTTTATACATAAATAAATATGATACTTGAATGAAAATATTTGTGCTAATTTCGTTTATTTCAATTTCAATAGTTTCAAATCTATATTGTCAAACTATAACTTATAATAATAAATATACTTATGATTCAGACAGTGATTTTGTAATTAAAAAAAGCGGGGAAACTTATCTTTTTTCAAGAATTCAGGAAATTATTTTTAAGGATTCAATGGTTTGGTTGACTTTTTATAACAAAAATAACCTAATCGTTAGTTCATTTTTAAAGAATGACGAATTAGAAAAAATTATAGTGAGTATAAATAATAACCCATTTATTATGAATGCAAATCGAGCTAATATTGCTAAAATTAAATATCTTATCTTAGATTCTGCAATTTTTGAAAATGTATATTCTAAATTCGAAAGCTCTCAATCTTATAAAGAATACACAAAATTATTAATACCCAATGAAAAATTTTATGGTTTTTGCACTTTAGCTTTTTCAATATCAACAATCGTGTTACTAATAGATGGATATTATTTGATACCAATAATTGCAATTCAGCCGGCACTTTTGGCAATTTATTTAATTAACTCCAATTTTACGTCAAAGAAAGTTTATAATAGATTTCTCAATAATTATCAATTAAATTTAATTCATCTCCGCGATAAAATAAAGAAACAAATAGCAAACTAATTTTATTTAATAGTTTAGAATATTATATGTTAACAAATAGGAGAATTTAAAATTATTTTATAAATGAGCAAAACGTATCTAAATTTTTTTAACAAATCATTAGAAGCAGTTTTAATTTGCAGTATTATCCAATCGTGCTCAACCATATCAGATTGCGGGCTCACGGCAAACAGGGAAGTAAAAATTGCTTTCGAAAAAAAAACCGGGACTGTTATTAGCGATTCATCAATTGCTTTTATATATGTGAGGGCAATTGGTACCGACAGTATATTTTATGATAGCCTGCCGGCATCAAATATTAGTTTACAACTTTCGCAATTAGTCGATTCTTCAGTTTATATTTTACAAACAGATTCTGTTTCAAAAGATACTATTAAATTTAAATATCACAGGGAACTTCAGATGGTTTCTTCAGATTGCGGGTTTAATACGTCGTATTCGTCATTGGTAATTTCAAAATATACAACCAACAGGATTGATACGATATTGACTTTATCGACTATTATCAGTTCAGATATCGATAAAAATTTTGAAATAGTGATGAAACCATTAATAAAATCTTCTTCAAAAAAATGACATTATAAAAATTTCATCGTATTTAATAATGAGAAGAGTAATAATATCCACAGTTTTAATTTTAACATTTGCTATCAATAATTCGACCGGGCAGGACACTATCGCCCATAAACAAGGCATAAGTATTGGGTTCGACCTGTATGGCCCGGTAAATAAATACTTTCAACCATCCAATACTTCTTATGAAGTTTCATTGACTGCTGGAAGTTTTTACAGGTTTTTTATAGTAACTGAAGGTGGTTTTCAAACTATCAATGAAAAAACACAGGCATATAATTATTATTCAAATGGTAGTTTTTATCGAATTGGTTTCGATTATAATTTTTATAAAAAAAACCTTCCCTGGGAAAACAACATTTTGTTTTTTGGTTTGCATTATGGATTTTCTTCATTAAGTTATAAAGCAGACAAAATTATTATAACTGATAATATGTGGGGAAACGATTCAACGAAATTAAATGTAACAAAAGCAAAAGCCCAATGGATTGAAGTTGTTGGAGGAATAAGGGTTGAAGTATTAAAAAACTTTTCGATGGGTTGGTCGGTAAGTTTGAATATTCTTTCTGTTACAACAGGAATGGAAAAAGTAAAACCTTTTTATATTCCTGGTTTTGGAAGTGGTGCAAGCAATACGGCAATCGGGTTTAATTATTCAATATATTATACTTTCCCATTGAAAAAAGAAAAATCACATTTTACCAAATAGTCTCAAAATAAACCTGTGTGCAGCATGTCCGCCTTTTGGGTCGAGAAACATAAACAAGCATCTACCTGAAATTATTTCAATACCTTTTTCTTTTGCCAATTGCAAGGCAGTGGAGTTTCTGATTTCTGCTGAAACCATATCTTCTCAAAACCTCTCGAAATGACATCGTTCATAACTTTATCTGTTGAATTTGAATTTGTCGTGATAAAAATGTTTTTAATATTATTCGGAATTTCCATTGCTGAAGGATAACAAGCTACTCCATCGATTTCTTTAGCTTCCGGGTGAACCAGATAGGTATTATAACCTTTAGAGCGAGAATGATCGAAAACTTTATAACCAAATTTCCTTGTATCCCTTGAAACACCGGCAATAGCAACTTCCTTATTTGATAGGAATTTTTCAATCAGGACTTTATTTGAAGATTTGGAATTCATAATACTTGATTTATAATAAATAAATATACTAAGTCTTTGCTAAGTTTTTCGCTTTCCTGTATTTTAAGTAAGGAATAATAACTTCATTTTTAATTCCTGCAGTGCCATCGTATTCGATAGTGACTATTGGAACTCCTGTCATTTCTTCAATTCTCGATTTCATTGCTTCAGTTACCAATGATGGGCAGCAATAGGAAGGATTGGTTTGGATAAATAAGGCAATGTCGGGGTACTGCTGAATTAATGCATGAATTTTCAGGATATTTTCCAATGATTCACCAGAATGTAATAGGTTTAGGCCAAATTTGTTCAACCAGTCTTCGGTTATTATGTTTTTCCCATTCTTCGGTTTTTCTATAATCCGATAGAAATAGTTATTAAATTTTTCTTCAACCAATGGGATTAAAGAAGTCAGGAACCTGGTTTTCGCATATTCAAGATACCGGCCTTCTTTAAAGCTTCTTAATGTTAATGGATCGGCAACAATTTTTATATATTCGCTATATGGCGTAGTTATTACTTCACCGCCATTGCTTTCAACCATTTTTATTAAATTCTGGTTCATCAAATCGTTGTCGCGAACATATAAATCTCCGAAAATAGCTACTTTGGGGCGATTCGTATATTCGGTTTCAATAGCCTCAAAATCGCGTATAATTTGTTCCAATGCTTCATCTTTGGGTTTCCCGAATTTAAATACATAATATAATGTTGTATAAGCCTTGTTTATAATAGCATCTGTGGAACCAGCGTGTTTTTCATAAGGCCGGATTTTACATCCTATTTTCCGGATAGTTCCTCCAAACATATAAGCCAAATAAGCATTAATAGCTGTTTGCAATGAAAGATCGTAAAATATTACATCGCCCAAATAAACCGAAGTTTTTTCCAAACCTTTCCCATAACTGTTCAAAAGCTTTTTTGCATAATGCGGAAACATGCTGAAATTGCACGATAGATTGGATTCTACCAACCATAAAACTGTTTTTGATGGGTTTAAATAGTTTGACTCGATATATTCGATTGCATTCTGCACAATAATATTCAAAGGAAGGCATTGGCCTGTATTATATGACAAACTACGCTGAATTGATTCATTTGTACTGCTAACCAAACGTGCGTCAATGCCACTGTTTTGAAGTACAGCTTCCAGCAATGGGCCAACGCAAGTATCCCACGAAGGGAGCAACAAAGTCATGTTTTTAAGTTTATTTGAACCGCTGATAAACGACCTGGAAAAATTCGTTTCCGGCAGCTGGGTTTGTTGAAGTATATTACTGAATTTGCTAAAATCAATGCCATATGACTTAAGGGTTTCAGAAGCATCGCCCATCAGATTGCGGATATACTTTTCCCAGCTGTTATGATTATCGGAATTGTTTGAAAGGACCGAATGGCCATTTTTCCCATTTTGAAGTATTAATGGCATATTTGCCAACTTTTGTTTTTCACGATGGTTCCTGAAAGCCCTTATTCCAGCCTCAATACGTGTTTCGTAACCAACCGCTGAATCATGTTCATCGAGTTGCAGGATCAAATAAGGCTTTTTATACGAGCTCAGGATTTCTTTGAAATATTCAATTACAAACGAATCGGGCGTACACTTAAACGAGGTAATCAATACCGGATAGCAGTTTTCAGTCTTGGCAATTACTTCGGCAGCATATAATATTTTTGAAGCAAACTTCCATTTTATTGTTTTCACCAATTCATCTGTTTTAGATATCTCAGCCTGGCTAAAAGGCAGCATATCCATAAAGAAAGTTTTTACCCCATTTTTTTCAATTATATCGGGGATATGGTTGTTCATGGCCGATGATAAAACCGTATATGGCCGGCCAGCAACATTACATGAATATCTTTTGAACCCTTTATTTCATCCTGATAAATGGTTTGCCATTTTTTTATCAATGATTGAGTATGCTTTTTCGCCTTGTCATAAGCCAAAGTAACTTGCAAAAAGCTTATATCCTTTCGTCCGACAGACTTTAACATACGGTAAATTTCGAGTTCTCCAAAAAGTTCGCTTTGACGTGATCTCAAAACAGGCGAAAGAATTTTTCCACTGTTCGCAAAATGCTTATCAACCGAAATGACCGAAGAAACAAACTGCGTATAATAACAATATTGCTTGTTCAATTTTGTTTCGAGGGTTTCTTCCAAATATATAGGAAGGAAAACGTAATCGGCTTTCTGCATCAGGTAATCCACATGGCCATGCATGGCTGCAATAGGCGCGCAAAATTCTGCCCCGCTAAGGTTCTTCCCATCTTTAACCGGAGTGGAATAATTCTCACTGGTTATTGTGTTTATTGACAACAGGTCGAAAAATTTTCGCCAAAATGGGATTTCATCAAACAGGTGCAGCCCTGCAGGAATGCCTATTGTAATTGACTTGTGATTTGCCGAAGGTTTGAACCTGAAAATTTCCTTTCTTTTTGCAATCAACTGGAATTGCACCAAAGGGTTCTTTACAAATTTGTTCACATTATAATCCCTGCCGCACAAAAACCCATAGGCTTCAATATCATTGTCTATATCCGCCACTTTTAGCTTGCAGTTGTTGGTGCAAAGTTCACAGGTTTCGGAACGTACAAGGATATTTTTTTTATAAATATCCAAACCCCTGAATTTTGTAGTAGTTTCATTTTTGTCAACTAATTCAAGTGCTGTGCCCAAAGCGCCTGTTAAATGGCAGAATTTCGAAACCATGATAGGCTTTTGCAATTTTTGTTCAAAGGCAGCTACCAAAGCTTTGTTTTTTGCCGTAGCCCCCTGAAAAAATATTTTCTTTCCTATTTGGCCTTTCACAGCCACTTTGGTAAGATAATTATCCCGGATGGAATGAAGTACCGATGCCAGTATTTCATCAACTGCATAACCTTCGTTCAGATAATGGTTCAGGTCGCGCTCCATAAAAACAGTGCACCTATCGCTTGCCAACGGTGCCTTTGATTTTTCAGCACGGCGGGAATAGTCGCTTAATGGGCATCCCAGCCTTTTCGCTTGTTCTTCTATAAAGCTCCCTGTACCTGCAGCACATACGTTGTTCATTACCGAAAAAGTAACCATGCCATTGTTCATCACTGTAAATTTTGAATCCTGGCCTCCGATTTCAATAATGGTATCGGTTTCAGCATCCAACTCATACGCTGCCCTGGCATGAGCTGTAATTTCGTCGAGCATAATATCGGCCCCGATTATTTTCCCGATAAATTTCCTGCCCGAGCCAGTCGTTCCAACTCCCATAACAGTAAACAGCTTATAATGCTTTTCTTCAACGTTGCGTATAGCTTCAAAAATAACCTGAATGGCTTGTAATGGCTGACCAGAAGTAAAGGTATACAAACCGACGATTATAGTTTTGTTCCTATCAAGCAAAATGGCCTTGGTGCTTGTGGAGCCAATATCTATACCCAGGAAACCGGTAAGGCGCTATTTGTTTCAAGGTGAGAATATATATCAATTTCCACAGGTTTCATTGCCGGGAAATAAGTTGATTGAAATTTATATTTATTGAGAGAATCGAAATCGGGATAATCCGATAGTTTCAATTCCAGTGGCGGGTAAAATGTCTTTTTTTCTTTCTTTTCAAACTCAATAATTTCATTAATACTTGTAATTTGTTCATCCAACAGAACGCTATCTTCCTGACAGTTTAGTGCGGCCCTATAGCGCCATAAAGATTTGCATATTCGTCAGTAATGATGGTGATATTGACCAGTTTTTCAAGGTGTTTGACAACTGCTTTGTTTAATGCCACTCCTCCGGCAACAACAACAGATTTGCACGTATTGTTAATAAAAACCGCATCAGCAATATTTTTGGCAAGGCCATAAGACAGCCCGTCGCAAATCTCTTCGAGCGAATAGCCTTCCTGCTGTGCATGAATGAGATCGGTTTTTGCAAAAACGGCACATCGCGAAGCAATCAACGGGAAGTTTCCTTTATTGGCATAGGCCATGGCGCTATATTTTTGAATGCTTTCAAGGTTCAGCCTTGCCGCCTGCTGATCGAGAAAACTTCCTGTACCGGCAGCACAGGATGTGTTTGATTTGTAACTCAGGTACTCGCCATTTTCATTAAAGGAAACCAATCCGAATTTTTCGGCGCCGATAATTAACAGTGCACTTAATTCGGGGTGTAGCAATTTTGCAGCAGTTATATAGGCAACTCTCGAATCAGTTGCATGCGAAAACTTCAATATATTTGGAGTGGAAGAAGTTGTTCCGATTGATTTTATTTGCGACAAATCTACCCCGGCCAGCAAATTAGTAAGGCATTCGGCTATTTGCCCTTTGTGAAAAGTATAATACGTTTGAACAATCCGGTTATTATCATCAATTATTGCAGCAGCAATTGAAACCGAACCAATATCTATACCCAGTAAATTCCTTCCCATGTTCATTGATAAACCTCCTTTTAAAGAAAATTTTCAACGGTTGACCAAAGCTGTTATATTTAAAATAACCACGCAAAAGCATTAAACATTCAAGGTTTGTTGATGTAAATGTAGGCTATAAAAATTGCGATAGAGGGAATTTAACAAAAATTGATTAAAGATTCAAAATTCAGCTTATATGAAACATCCATGCACTATAATTCACAACAAGGTTATGAACCCCAAAGGGTTCTGCGAAGCAAATATATCATGGATGTTCAATGAGAATCAACTGTAAGATTATTAAATGTTTAACTTAAATATATTCTCATAAAATACAACAAAATTAAACCACTGGACTTGCAATCCCAAGTTTTTGTAATCGGGATTTTTATCTATGTTTCGGCAGGCTCAATAACCATATTTAAAAGTTTTTGAACCCTGGCATATCGAAAAGTGATTATAAAAAACAAGTTTCTCGAGATACTTAAGATAAAGGCATAAGTTACATTTTGATTCATTTCTAATGCTTAATGACAACTTTTACTGTTTTGAATGAGTCCTCTGACTTTAAAACAAAAATATAAACCCCATTTCCAATATCGTCAAGAGAAATCACGTTTTTCTCATCATTCAGAACTTCTGTTTTCATTTTAAGCCCGAGAATATTGTATACTTCAAGTTTTGAAGGAGTATTGGATTTCTGCTTTTGTATAATAATTTTTGAACCTGCAGGATTAGGATAAACTAAAAAATCGTTTGCTAAATTCTGGTTAGTAATTGCTGATTTTGAAGTATCATGAATAATAACAAACCTGTCGATATAAAATGTGTACGACGTTCCAAGCAGAATATGGAATGTAAGGATTTGGTTTCCTGAATCTAAAGGTACCTTAAGAGTAGAACTTGCCGCTAAAGTCATAGAATCGCCGGTTTTAGGCACAGAAACGCTACTTGTAGATATATTGCCAATAGTAAAATTATATTTTCCTCCTCCATTTGGTGAGGCAGTGTAGTTAATAATCTGATATAATCCAGACTGATTAACGTGAATAGAATATTGTGTCCATTCACCATCTGCAACATAACATATCTGATATCCACTATCGATACGTGCTTCAATATCAACTCCCTCTGTCAGTCTATATGCACCGCCTTTATTTTTGGCATCAATATCATGATAAGTTTGGCCTTCACCACCAATATCGTAATTTTCAGCTTGAATTGTTCCCGGTACTTCAGCTGGGTAGCCTAAAAATGGTTTTCGCACTCCAATAATGGTTGCAGCTATTGGATAGGAATACAAACCGACTGAATCTGGCAGCCTTTTTGTACGGAGCCTGTAATAATAAACAGTATGCATTTTTAAAGCTGAATCATGGAATTGAGAAGCTGTTGGGCTTAATTTAGCTATGGATGTGAAAACAGTAGTAGCTGTTCTCCTATCCAGGTATATACTATCGTTTAACGAAGCCCTGTTCAACCATGACAAAGATACTGTTGTGTCTGTAACAAGAGCTTTAAGTTGAGTAGGAGACTCTTTATATGTATGAATAATTACATCTTTTGAATCATCCCATTTCCGGGCACTTCGTAAATAAGTTGCAAAAGAGCCATTATCATCCCAAACGTTAAATGATTGTCCATTGGAAATAGCTTGTTCAACCATGGTTGCATAATAAATCATCCTGGAATTGTAATCGCAGGCATTTTCGGCGCCCATTTCATTAGCTGTAACAGGTATATTATTTGTTTTCGACCAGCTTTCAATTTGATTAAACGCGGCTATTGTAGTATTTATGTCGCTAGTGCTACCATAGGTGCCAACTGCATTTAAAACGAAATTTGACGGATCGTATGGATGATAATATCCGATTAAATATTTATCGTTTTTATTAGGTATTTTTGCAGCCTCAAGTTGAGCAGCCCTTGACCATTGATTTCCGGAATAAAGAACAATACGGGTAGGGTTTGTTTTCCTGATAATTCTCAAAACGCTTGAGTTAAAACTATCAACCATTGCTTCTGACATTGGGTCCGGCTCATTTAATATCTCAAATAATAAATGATCCGATTTGTCTTTGAAATGAGTTGCTATCTGGCTCCAAATGCTATCGTATTTTACAAAAGTATCGGCCTTGGCTGTCAGGTTCTTCATAGTATCAATTCCTTTTAAACCAACTTCGTGATGTGCATTGATGATTATATAAAGCCCTTTATTTAAGCCCCAGGTTACAACAGTATCAATTCTGGCTAACCATTTTTGATTAATGGTATATGGAGAATTTTTCTGAACATGAAATTTCCATGTTATAGGTATTCTAATACATGTAAACCCGGCACTTGCATAATCATCATAAAAATACTTTTGAAAAAAGTTGCCCCATGAACCCTCAGTTGGTGTTGCTTCCATAGTGTTACCAACGTTAATTCCACGTCCCATTTGTAATATGGCTTCATTTGGGGTAAGTTGGGCATTTATCCCAAAAGAATTTAAAACCAAAACCGTAAAAATAAACCATCCAATTTTTCTTTTCATACCATAATTATTAAGATACAATTTTTGTAAAATTAATGACAAATTTAAACCAAAACCTTCTTTCTCATTAAAACTATTGGTAATGACAAAATCAGCTACATAGGTCGTTTTTATATTTATTCCAGGTATTCAATAATTAAATCCAGACTTTTTTCAAGTCCTATTTTACCAGTATCAATTGAAAGGTCATAATTCCTAATATCTGTCCATTCCTTTCCGGTATTTGTCCGGTAATAAACAGCCCTGTCCTTGTCACTTTTGGCAATCATTTTCTCGACTGCTTCTTCTGATAAATTATAAATTTCCTGAACCCGGGTTTTTCGAAACGACAAATTACTATGCAAAAATATACTGATATGGTTGGTATGATAGCGAAGAATATGAGAGGCACATCGGCCAATAATAACTGCTGAACGTTCTTTTGCAATACGTTCTATAATTTCTGATTCTACTTTAAATAAAATGTAGTCCGTAGGGGAAATAATTTGTGGCGGTATGTATGAATCCGGAGCTCCTATAGCGTATGATGTTAATAATGATTGCCAAAATGAAATTATTTTTTCATCACGTGATTCCAAATCTTCTTCTAAAACCGAAAGCTGTTTTGCAGCCTGAGAGATGATTTCACGGTCTGCATAAAAAATATTCAGATTTTTTGCCAACTTCTGGCCTACATATGCCCCGCCACTCCCTAACTGGCGGCTAATTGTAATTATAAATGGCGTTATTTTTTTCATTTTTTTGCCTCCAATAATTTTTTTATTAACCGTTTTCCTAATTATTCAAATTAAATTAGTTTATAACAGAAAGCCACGCTAGCCAATATTTTGAAATAAGCAGTAAACAAAATAGTTGAAAATCGAAATATTATAAAGTTAATTTTGAATATAAGTATCTGGTGACGAGTTATGTTTTGCCTGGAGGTCGGCAAGTTTTTTCTTGCCATAGGTGAAGCGAATAATTATTATAAATAAAACCGGTATGATGAAAACGCCAAAAGCAGTAGCTGCCAGCATGCCTCCCAGAACCGACCATCCGATGGTCTGTCGTGCAACAGCACCTGCACCAGTGGCAAATACCAATGGGGATACACCAAAAATGAAAGCAAACGATGTCATCAAAATAGGACGTAACCGCAAGCGAACGGCTTCAATAGTAGCCGTGACAATTTCAATACCACGGTCAACACGCTCTTTGGCAAATTCAACAATAAGAATCGAGTTTTTTGGCTTTGATTGTAAACATATTTTCCCCTTGCCAACAACTTCCTCAACAACACGAATGTTATGCAGCAGATCCTGCCGTTCTCTGGCACAATAAGATTTTCTTATTCGTCGCAGTCTGTCCTTAACGTTCCTT
>CAVSGB010000257.1:0-21425 GCA_963726845.1 uncultured Bacteroidota bacterium
TTTATTAAAATACTTTTGCATGGCTTTTGCTATTTTTGTGTTATTGAATTACTAGTATTTATGTTACAATTTTTACTGGATCAATATTTATTAAACAAATTATCTTTTCAATTCACCTATTATTCAACCTTATATTAATTCTCATCTCCTCCTTAATTGTTTTCTTATTTCTTTCATTGCTTTATCGGCAGTCATATTGCTTAACAACACTAATCGGCATAACTCGGTACATTTTCGTTTTCTTTGCCAAACACAAAAGAAGCTGTATTGAAAACGTTAAATTTATGTTTTCCATATTTGTGGCCCATCATATATTGATAGTTCTCAAATTTATCAAAACCAAAAACAACACTTGATAAATTACCTTTCACACCTGTGGGCGATTTTGTATAACGTGCCCATTTTTCAGCGACATCCGGTTTATTCAGTGACATGAGCAATTTTACTGCCTGATCGCGGTGCGGAGAATTTTTTAAAACCGCCCAGGTTACAAAATAACCGCCATAACATGCTGGAGAAGTCTTAAAAACCGGCATCTCGGCTGGTAACATATCCCGGGTTTTAGTGCTATCAATTTTTAACCACATGTTATACATCCACGAAGCATTAAGGTAGAACAAACATTTACCTTTAAAAGGATAATCAACTGTTTCTGTCCAGGTTGTCTTTCTCCAATCCTGTGTAACTGGCTTAAATTCGCGGGCACGTTCAATTTCATGCAAAGTTTTGTCCCAGGCATTTAATTTCTTTTCAGAGTATTTCCCATCATTTATTTCATCATAATTCCCAAATTCAGAAAAATACAACATCTCGGTAAGGGTATGGGTTGTAAGCCAGTTATTGGCTTCGTACATAGGAATAATATAATCATTGTGGCTTTTATTATAATCATTTGTCGCTCTTAAATAACCAAGAAAATCTTCAAATGTCATATCGAACTGCTTGACTTCTATACCAATTTTTTTTGCTACTACAGTATTTACCCATAACACCCAGTTATAACCATCGATAAATGGACCTGGAATTATTCCTCCATATAACGCTTTTACAGTATCGGATAATAGTTCAGGCCTTGTATTTTTTCTAAACTCAGGAATCTCACTGAAATCAACCAAATATTTTTTTGTCCAATTTGGATCATTTAAAATTTTGGCAACCCTTGGACATTCATTGTTTAACCTGATTATATCCCATTCCGGCTTGGCAGCTTGTTACAGCCCCGGCATTAAACAAAAACTCTGAATTATCTTTCCTGCGGTCGAAATAAACATCTTCAGGAAATTTCATGTAAACTTTGATATCCTGGTTTGTAAATTCAAATTCGTTTATTTGTTCTTTAAGAAGAAGTTCCTTTTTCCCCTCGTTTAACCAATGCCCAATGAAATTAACCTGCACAGCATCAATTTTTTGTATTGATTTTGAGCCTTCCAGGTTTCTGACTGAAGTATAATTTGTACAAGCTAAATTAAAAAGCGTAATAATTACGTACAACCAGTAATAACAATGCTGGGATATATATTTTTGCATGATAATTAATTATTGAATATGAAAGCTTTATGCAAAATATCACGTTAAAAGTATTAAATAATCATTAATTTTAATGAGGTTTAGTGAACTTTTATGCATTTGGTCAAAAAAACATCTACCTGATTCATCTAAATATATACTTAATTTATAGTGGATGAAATTTTCGTTCCATATTCTTATAGAATATTCACAATTGCTTTTAACACTGGTTTTTTAAAATTATATCCTGAAATTTCTAATATCATATTTGGTAATTCCTTTTGGCCAATTTTATTATTTAGGCATTTAATAGCTTTCCAGGCTTCTATTGTACATGATTTTCAATATAATTTCATTTTTGAAAAAGTTTATTAATATTGCCCTTTCTAATATTTAACAGAAACCTGGGACAAAACACAATAAAACATATTTTTAACTGTTATCATTTCCGGGATTTTATATTTTAATATATTAAAGAAGTACAATTGAGAAAATTTCATTTCAATATTTTATTAATTTTCATTATCACAGGTTCAGGATGCTCGACTAAGAAAAATACTATTCTTTCGCGTTCATATCATAACATTACATCGCAGTATAATATTTATTTTAATGGCAATGAAAGCTATAAAAAAGGTGTTAAGCGAATAAACACTAATTTGAAGGACGATTATACAACATTATTGCCTATTTTCCCATTTCCTAATGCTGAATCGCAAAATAATTCTTTTGCTGAAATGGATAGGACAATCAAAAAAGCATCCAAAGTAATAGTTCTTCACTCTATAACAGCCAAACCCGAATTTAAACATGGGATAAGGAATGCAAGACAAAAAGCTTTCTATAATAAAAAAGAATACAATAACTGGATTGACGACGCTTATCTGCTGATTGGAAAATCGAACCTTTTAAAAGGCGACCTGCAGTCCGCATCTGATGCATTCAGGCATATCCTGAAAGAATATCCAAAAGAAAATACTGTTGATGAAGCAAATGTAATGTTAGCCAGAACACTTATCCTGAAAGAAGAATATTTGGAGGCCAATGATATATTGACCCAGATGTCTGAAAATAAAAAATTGCGAAAACGACTGATACCACTGGTCAATGCTACGTTTGCTGATTATTATGTTCACAAAAAACATTTTGATGATGCTATCCCTAAATTGGAAATAGCTGCAAAAAAAGCAAGGGATAAAAAATCGAGGCTCAGGTACACTTATATTCTCGGACAAATGTACCAGATGACAGGGCAAATGGCAAAAGCCACTGAAAAATTCGTGAAAGTGATTAAAATGAGCCCTCCATACGAAATGACCTTTAATGCTAAAGTGAACCTTGCCAGTTCTTATGAATCGGGCAATACAAATGCCGACAACATCCGTAAACAACTTTTTAAGTTATTAAAGGACCAAAAAAATAAAGAATACCAGGATCAGATTTACTTTGCGCTCGGAAACATCGATTTCAAAGAAGGTAATATTGATAAAGCATTAGTCAATTATAAACTTTCTGTCCTTAAAAGTGTTTCTAACCAAAAGCAGAAAGCACGTAGTTATTTAGCTATTGCCGATATTAAGTACAACAACAAGGAATATCTTCCTGCCCAGGCTTATTACGATAGTGCTGTAAACATAATAGATGCATCATTTCCGGATTTTGACAAAATAAGTGCCAGGGCCAAAAGCCTTAACAGGTTGGCAAAAAGCTTAAACATGGTTACGTTTCAGGATAGCGTTCAATTTATTGCAAAAATGTCAGAAAACGAACGGAATATGTTCATTGATAAAATTATAGCTAAATTGAAAGAAAAAGAAGAAGCAGATAAACGCAGACAACAACAGGAATTAGCGGAACAACAAAACAATTTAATGGCCTTAAACGAAATGAGTTCAAGAGGCGGGATTGGCCAAAGCACAGAAGGTGGAAAGTGGTATTTTTATAGCCCGTTGACAAAAGGTGCAGGAGAAAATGAATTCCAGATGAAGTGGGGCAAAAGAAAATTGGAAGATAACTGGAGGCGGAGTAAAAAAGGATTATCCTCAGGAAGTGAATCCGAAATTGCAGAAGCCGACGAGGATACAAAAGAAAATACAAAGAAAAAAGGCATGAGCAACAAAACCCGGGAATTTTACATGCAGGATATCCCGCTTAACGATTCACTAATGGCAATATCGCACAATAAAATAAGGAAAGGGCTTTATGATGCCGGTACAATTTATAAGGACGAACTTTCTGAATATAAATTATCAGCTGCTCAGTTTGAAGATTTAATTAAGCGTTATCCGACCGACCAGGTCGCCGCAAATGCCGCATATCAGTTATATATTCTATACAGGCAACTTGAAAATGTTGCTAAAGCGGAAGAATATAAAAAATTGATACTTACAAAGTTTCCGGAAAGTGTATATGCAAAGTTGCTGACCAATCCTAACTTTCTTAAAGAACTTCAGGACAAGGAAGATGCAGTTGGCAAACTCTACGAATCAGCTTTTAAAGATTATAATAGCGGGAATTTCTCATCTTCTTTGGACAAGTCAAACCAATTGCTGACCAATTACCCAACACATAAACTCAGGCCAAAATTTTTATATTTAAAAGCTTTGTCAAACGGAAAGGTGACGAATATTGATACGCTTAGAAAAGGATTAACTGCATTGATAAAAGAGTATCCTAAATCTGAAGAATCTGCTTCTGCTAAAGATATAATTGCCATGATGGATATTGTACATCCAGAAACCAAAGAAGCTGAAGAAAAAGTTATTGCTAAAGAAATATATAAGCCTGTTGCCGATAATGAAAAACACTTTTTTGCAATGGTTGTTGATCCAAAGAAAGGAGGAAACCAAAACCAGCTTGTTTTTAATTTGATAAATTTCGACTTAGACAATTTTTCCAATACTAACCTTACCGTAAAAGCTGAGAATTTTGGAGCGACATTTCAAATTGTCATTGTAAAAGAATTTGTTAATAAAGCCGAAGCATTAAATTATTTTGACAGTGCCTCAAAAGATGCGAGCATCCTTAAAGACATTACAAGCGGTGTACTTGCTACTTTTTTGATAAACGAAAACAATTTAAAAGTTCTTAAGCAAGACACCAATGTGAATACATACATGAAATTCTTTAATACAAATTATAACAGGTAACTTTATTGAAATATAGGTCAGGTATTTTTTACCAAACGTACAAATTCTTCCAGAAACTAATTAGATTTTAAAATAATGATAAAAGACGCAACGATATTATGGGCTGATGATGAAATGGATTTATTGAAACCTCATATCCTCTTTTTACAATCGAAAGGTTATAAAGTAATTACTGCAACCAATGGCGATGACGCTTTAATAAAAGCCAGGAACAGTGATATCGATCTTGTTTTCCTCGATGAAAATATGCCCGGCAAAGGGGGCCTTGAAGTTTTAGCACCTTTGAAGCAATTATTGCCAGGAGTACCCGTAATTATGATTACAAAAAGCGAAGAAGAGGATATTATGGACGAAGCAATCGGTTCGAAAATTGATGATTATCTCATAAAACCGGTGAATCCAAACCAGGTATTGCTGTCGATAAAGAAACATTTGGATAATAGGAGATTGATCACGCATAAAACAACGTCCAGTTATCAATCTGAATTTAATTCGCTTGGATTGCAAATTAGCAATGCCCGAAACTATTTCGATTGGATGGCAATTTATAAAAAGCTTGTGTACTGGGAACTTGAATTGGAGAGTTCAGGCCAGGAAATGGCCGAGATGCTTAAAATGCAGAAGACAGAAGCAAATAATGCATTCTCGAAATATATTAAATCAAATTATTCATCATGGTTTAAAGCTGAAAATACAAATAAACCTCTTTTATCACCAGCAGTAGTTGGCCAGAGAGTATTGCCATTACTCGAACAAGGCTATAAAGTAATGTTGATAATCATTGACAACCTTCGTTATGACCAATGGCAAATAATAATGCCTGAACTAACAGACTTCTGCAAAGTTGACAAAGAAGAACTTTACTTTAGTATATTGCCCACTGCCACACAATATGCACGCAATGCCCTTTTTGCAGGGCTTATGCCATTAGAAATACAACAACTTTATCCCCAGCTTTGGGTCAGCGATGAGGATGAAGAAGGGAAAAACCAGAATGAAGAAGAATTTCTTAAAATCCAAATGAACCGTATTGGAAAGAAATTTCGTCATTGTTATGAAAAAATTAACAACCAAAAAGCCGCAAAGAGATTATCGGATAGTTTTTCGAATTTAAAAAATTTCGATTTGGCCGTTGCTGTTTTTAATTTTGTCGATATTTTATCTCATGCCCGTACTGAGACAGAAGTGGTAATGGAATTAGCAAGCGATGAAGCTGCCTATCGTTCAATAACATTGTCATGGTTTCAACATTCGTCATTGCTTGATATTATCCGGGAAAGTGCCAAAAACGGAATGAAAATAATAATAACAACCGATCACGGAACAATACGCGTCTCGAACCCGGTAAAAGTGCTTGGCGATAAGCGCACATCATCAAACTTACGTTATAAGTTAGGGCGAAACCTAAATTATAATCCAAAAGATGTATTCGAAGTCAGGAAACCATCAGAATTGCACCTTCCCGGTGTAAATCTTACTTCTACTTACATTTTTGCATCCAATTACGACTATTTTGTTTACCCCAATAATTATAATCAATTTGTAAATTATTATAAAAACACTTTTCAGCATGGAGGCATTTCAATGGAAGAAATGATGATCCCTTTAGCCATTCTATCCGCAAAATAATACTTACAATGCAAAGTTTCAGGTTAAATAATGTTGAAGATTTAAAAGCAACTGCCAAAATAATCCTGGTTAAAATAAAGGAAACGCCAATTGTCGCTTTTTATGGCAGGATGGGTCCGGAAAAACTACATTAATTAAATCCATTTGCGAAATAATGAAAATTGGTAATATAGCCACCAGCCCGACTTTTGCATTGGTTAATGAATATAATACCAGTAGCGGCGAAATAATTTATCATTTTGATTTCTACAGAGTGAGAAAAATTGAAGAGATTTATGATATAGGTTTTGAAGAATACCTGTATAGCGGCTATTATTGCTTTATAGAATGGCCTGAAATTGTGGAACAATTACTTCCAAAAAATGTTTTGAAAGTATTTATCAAAGAAGATGAAAAAGGTGCAAGGATAATAAGCTTTTAAGTATTGCAATTTTTTGAATATTAATATAAATTTGAATTTTATTGGAAAAAAAAGTAAAAACTAATAATCTTTGAGCTATGTGCGCCCAACATTCTACAATACGTTTCGCTTTTGGTAAAGGTGGCCTTCTGCCGCAGGAAGAAATGTTGGAAGTTAGTAAAAAACAAAAAAAACTTATTATTGGCCTTCCAAAAGAAAATGAGTTAATAGAAAACCGGGTAACATTAACTCCTGAAGCGGTTGAAATTTTAGTAAGCAATGGCCATGAAGTTATTATTGAAACTAATTCGGGCAAAGCAGCAAATTACTCCGATAACGATTATAGCGAACGTGGCGGCTTCATTGTTAAAGAAAAAAGGTCGGTTTACCTGGCCGATGTGATACTCAAAGTTTCGCCGCTAACAACAGAAGAAATAGAAATGCTTAAAGGGCAGCAAATTTTAATCAGTTCTTTGCTCCTTGTTAGTCAAACAGAAGAGTACATCCGTAATTTAATGGCCAAGAAAGTAACTGCCATCGCATTCGAGAATATTAAAGATGAAAGTGGATGCTACCCGGTTGTACGCTCCATGAATTCCATTTCTGGCACTACATCAATATTGATAGCGGCTGAATACCTGAGTAATGAGCATGGTGGCAAAGGTGTGCTAATGGGTGGGGTTACAGGCGTAACGCCCACTGAGGTAGTTATTGTAGGCGCAGGAACAGCTGCCGAATCTGCAGTTAGGGCTGCATTTGGACTTGGGGCATTCGTTAAAGTATTCGACAACTCAGTGAATAGCCTGGTACAGATGCAAAATAACCTGGGAATGCTTTTGCATACATCTGTTTTTCATCCCCAGGTACTTGAGAAAGCACTCAGGTCAGCGGACATTCTTATTGGTGCACGCCAATCATTCGATACTGGTTCCAGGTTTTATGTTACAGAAGATATGGTAAAAGGAATGAAGAAAGGTTCGGTCATTGTCGATATAAGCATTTCTCATGGAGGTTGCATCGAAACTTCAGAATACCGTACACAACAGGACCCGGTTTATATTAAACATGGTGTGATCCATTACAGTATTCCAAATTTACCTTCGCGTGTAGCGCGTACATCATCAATTGCATTAAGCAACGTGTTTTTGCCTATAATTCTTGAAACTGCAGAATCAGGGGGATTTATTCAACAATTAAAACAAGATATAGGTTTGCGGCACGGTGTTTATATTTTTAATGGCATATTAACAAACCAATCTATTGGAAACCATTTAGGAATTTCTTCGAGCGATATTGATTTACTTATGGCTGCATTTTAACTCTTTTACCGGTAAGCTTAATTTAATATATTTACACTAAAATTCTAAACCTGAACTGATGCTTAAAAAGTATTGTTTGTTTTTTTCAATATTTGCGGTTTGTTTATCCTGCACTACATATAAAGACATCACTTACATGCGTAATTTATTCCCAGTAAGCCCGGATACTTTGTATAGATGCAACCCGGGAATATATAAAATCCAACCAGCAGATATTCTATATGTTAAAATCTCCAGTCTTGATGACAATGTCGATAAAGTATTTAATCAAAATTTACAGTTTAGTGCCCAATCAGCTTCCAGTGCAGGATTTTATGTGTCAGGTTACACGGTGGAACTGGATGGCACAATTAATTTGCCTGTATTAGGCAAGATCAATGTTTCAGGGTATACAGTGCCAGAAGCACAAAATATTATTCAGAAAATGTCTGATAAATATATAACAAATGCTATTGTTGAGTTGCGGTTAGTTAGTTTTAAAATTTCGGTAATAGGCCAGGTAAACCGCCCCGGGCAATTAACAGTTTACAACGATAAAGCAAATATTTTCGAAGTTATTTCAATGGCAGGCGATTTAACTTTCTATGGCAACAGGCATAACGTACTTTTGATGCGATGTTTGCCGGAAGGCACAAAAACATACATGATTGATTTGACCGATAAAAAAATCCTTACGTCAGATTTTTTTTATTTACTGCCAAATGATATAATTTATGTAGCAGCTTTAAAAAGTACCGGTTTCAGGCTGTCGATCTCAGACTATTCAATGTTAATTTCAACTTTAACTGTTACATTTTCCGCCATTTTCCTTATAAAGAACTCATTCAAATAACAGGATGACAGATACAAATAAACAGATACCTCACGAAGACAACATAGATATAAGAAGGTTCCTTATTAAAATGCTTGTAAACTGGCCGATTTTTTTGGTCTCTTTGAGCCTTGCTTACTTAATTGCATTTCTTGTAAATAGATATACCGAACCCAAATATAGTGTCAATGCGTCAATACTTATAAATGAAGAAAGAAAATCGACTTCTGAATTACTTATATCGGCACTTGACAGATATGGAAGCCGTAAGAATGTTGAAAATGAAATGGCTATTCTCAGGATCATATTCAATGACGCGACGGACATTAAAAGAACTCGATTTTTCAATTTCTTATTTTAATGTCGGACATGTTAGGGAATCACAGATATATAAACCAGGCTTATTTAAAGTTGAGCTCGATACAATAAGAAATACCAGGAACAATTATCCGATATATGTAACAATAGTTGATGCAGAAAGATATTTACTTGAAATAGACAACCAATATAAGATTAAGAAAATTTTGAGGTTTGGTGAACCATTCTACCATCCGGATTTTAATTTCAAAATTACACTTGACAAAAGATTTTCGGACGAATTAAGCAATTTTATCAACAATAAATATTACTTCATAGTAACTGATATTAATTCTCTGACAAATCAATACAAATGGAAAATAAATGTTTCGACAAATGAAAAGAAAAGTACAATAATTAATTTATCTATATCCGCATGTGCCGGAACAGGCAGCGGATTATTTAAATAAATTATGTGAAGTATATTTAAAAACCGGGTTGGAAGATAAAAACATAGCAGCAATTAATACTATTAAATTCATCGATTTTCAGTTAATCTCAGTTACCGATTCATTAAGAAAAGCTGAATTGAGATTGCAAAATTTCAGGCTCGACAAGAAAATAATAGATATTAGTGCAGAGGGTTCATCTATTTTTACAAAAATGCAGGGCCTTCAAACGGAAAAAGCAACCTTGCAAATTCATCTTAATTATTACAGTTATTTAAAAAAATATATCGAAAACAAAGATGAGTATAAGGATATTATATCGCCTTCTGTTATGGGCATTGGCGAGCCTGCGCTTAACTTATTGGTCTCAAACCTTGGGACACTATACAACGAAAAAGCTGTATTATCCTATTCTGCCCAGAACGATAATCCGGCATTAAGTATTATCGAATTGAAGATGCAAAAGACTGCTGCTGCATTAAAAGAGAACGTTAATGAAATAATTAATGCTTCACAGCTAAACCTTAAAAATTTGGACGAGTTGATAGCTAATGAAGAAATAAAGATGCAGAAACTGCCTGTCACTGAGCGGCAACTTATCAATATTAAAAGGGATTATGAACTTAACAATAATATTTTCACATTTCTGTTACAAAAAAGGGCTGAAGCCGGAATTGCAAAAGCTTCGAACACACCCGATAACAAAGTATTGGATCCGGCCATGCCCGAAAATGCAAGCCTGATTGCCCCTTTACGTACAAAGAATAATGTGATTGCGATAATAATTGGGGCATTGATCCCGATAATTATTTTGTTCCTTACCGAACTGTTCAATACACGTTTAATTGATTTGAAAGAACTTGATAATTTGAAAAAATGCAATGTTATTGGGACAATAGGGCACAATGAGAAAGCATCTGAACTTCCCGTTTTCGAAAACCCAAAATCGGCACTTGCCGAATCTTTTCGGTCGCTGCGGACAAACCTGCAATATTTATTGAGGGAGAAAGGTGCAAAAGTTATTCTTGTTACTTCTTCTATAAGTGGTGAAGGGAAAACATTTTGTGCTATGAACCTTGCCACCATACTTGCAATGTCGAACAAAAAAACATTACTTATCAGCCTTGATATGCGCCGGCCTAAAATTCACAATCTATTAAACATTTCTAATGATACCGGATTGAGCTCGTACCTTATTAACAGGAGTACGAAGGAAGAAATTATTTATTCATCCAATATAAACAACCTTTCTATTTTAGTATCTGGGCCTGTACCGCCAAATCCTGCAGAACTTTTAGAAACCGAAAGAATGGAAGGGCTTATGGCCGAATTGAAAAACGAATATGACTATCTTATTTTAGACACACCTCCTGTTGCGATTGTAACAGACGCTTTGCTGCTTTCTAAATTTTCAAATGTAACAATCTTTGTTGTAAGGCAGAATTTTTCATCGAAAGAAGTCCTGACCCTTGCTGATGAACTTGCAGAAAAAGACACCCTGAAACACATTAATATCCTTGTAAATGATGTAAGTATGCGGGGTTATTATGGAAATTCATACAAATATGGTTATCGCTACAGTTATGGTTATCGTTATGGTTATAATTATAGTTATGGAAGCGAATACTATGGAGAAAGCGACAAGCCTTTAACCTGGAAAGATAAGATCAAGAATTGGATTGGGGTGTGAGATGAGTTGATTATCATGGTACTTTTGCTGGCAAATAAAGCATTTAAAAATAATGAACTACCTCACCGCAAGCGGACGGGGTATCAAAGAAACCCCGCACAAGGCTATAATGTTCGCCCCAAGGGGCGGGGAATTAAACTCAAAAGAGATTAAAAGAATAATTTGAGAGAAGCAAAGACAGTTTCTGATAAATTTTAATGTCATCCTATTCAATGAAAAATTACAAATATAAATAACAATTTCATTGTATTTAAAAATGCAAATAAAGATGGAAATCTTAGAAAAATTTATATTAAAAAATTAATAATTATATGAAAGAATATATTAAAAATTTTATCGTATTTGATATTTTGCTTATTGTAATTGCTTATGGCACTGTCTTTAATCAACTTGATAGACAACCTATAAATGATTGGGATGAAGGCATTTATACAACGAATGCTCTTGAAATGTCATTTAATAGCAATTATTTAGTAAAGTATTATCTAGGCCAACCTGATATGTTTGCATTTGAACCACCTTTAGCAGCATGGGTACAAACATTATCCATTAAAATTTTTGGAATTAGCGAGACAGCTCATAGAATTCCTTCTGGTATAGCAGCTATATTAGTTGTTGTGTTGATAATAAATTTTTGTAGTAAAGAACTTAAAAATAGAATTTTAGGCTATTTGTCATCGTTTGTTCTTCTAACATCGCCAGGTTATGTAGGTTATCATGTAGTCCGAACAGCTGATTTGGATTCATTATTAGTCCTATTTACAACATTATATGTATTTAATTTTTATAAATATTTAAAGTATACAACTAAAAAGAATTTTTATTTCGCATTAATAGGAGTTGTATTATCATTCTTGACAAAAAGTTTTGCAGGGTTAATTATGCTATTGCCTCTTTTTATTTTTACAATTTACAAAAAGAAGCTTAAATTAATTTTTATTAATAAAGAGTTATATATTGGAATTCTTTTGTTTTTAATTATAATACCAGGTTATTACTTATTACGGGAAAACATTTCCCCGGGATATATTAAAGCCGTTTTGAAAGTTGAAATTTCTGACCGATTCTTAACGAATATGGGACACGAGGCTCCTTTTCTGTATTATTTTAACAATATAAAAGATTATAGATTTTCTCCTTGGTTAGTTCTCATACTCTTGTCAATATTTATTACGATATATCGAAAAGGGATAATAAAGAATGAAATGTTTATTTATTTTACATTAGTTGCGATTTCATACTGGTTAATTATCTCCTCCGCTGGTACAAAATTAGAATGGTATGACGCTCAATTATACCCATTTATCTCAATAGCAGCAGGTTATTCTATTTATATTTTTTATGTATCTGGATATAATTTTCATTCTCAAAAAAAGATTGGATATTATATTTATTCGATAATCTTTGTTATTGCAATTTTTTATTATCCATTTAATGCCATTATTAGTAAAAATGCTTCAAAAGATTTCTGGAGAGAAGCAAAATATGGGGTTTTAATGAAAAAAGCTAAAGAAATGTATCCCCAGATAAAAAGTTACAAAGTATTAACAATTGGATTACAGCCTTCGCCAAATTATTATTGTCAATTATTTAATTTAAAATATCATTATAATGTTAGGCCAGTTAACGTTAAAGAAACAATGAATTTTCTTTGCTGTGATACTATACTTTTCACACACCCGGCAATATATGAAAAGTTGAATAAAGATTTTTATTATACAATTGTTGATCAATATCAGGAGGCCGCGTTGGTTATTGTTGATAGTTTAAAAAGGAAATAAGAACTTATTACTATTATATGAAATGAATAAGAACTCTTTAGAGAAAATTAAATATGAATGTTTACAAGAAATACTGAAGCAATATAAAAATGCAAATGCCGGACATATTGGGGCATCACTTTCGTGTCTCGATATACTTGTATATTTGTATTTCAGTGCAATGGATAAAAAGGATAAATTTGTTTTATCCAAAGGCCATGCAGCATTATCGTTATATGTTGTGCTCGCTAAAGCAGGGTATTTTGAGGAAAATATGCTTGATTCATTCTATAAAAACGGTACACTTTTAGGAGCTCACCCACCCTGTAACAGACAATTAAATGGCGTATATTTTGGAACAGGAAGTTTAGGACATGGATTGCCTTTGGCCGCAGGTTTTGCTTTTTCGAACCGGTTTACAAATAAAAACAACAAAGTGTTTTGCATTCTTTCCGAAGGCGATTGTAATGAGGGTTCAACCTGGGAAGCAGCGCTATTTGCTGCACAACATAAACTTAGAAACTTAACTGTAATTATTGACAACAATAATCTGCAAGGATTTGGCAGATCAGAAGAAGTATTAAACCTTGAGCCTTTTGCCTTGAAATGGGAATCGTTTAATTTTGATGTCTCAATTGCTGAAAATGGGAATGACTTTAATTCGATTGATTCTTCTTATAAGGCGCTGCAGCAATTAAATTCAGAACGGCCAAAATGTATTATTGCAAAAACAACTAAGGGCAATGGAATTTCATACATGGAAAATAAAATGGAATGGCATTATCTGCCCATGACTGATGAACTTTTTTCTCAGGCGATGGAAGAAATAAAAAAGATGTGAAATGCGAAAAGAATTTGCCCAGCATATTGAAAAACTTGCAATCGAAAATGAAAAAATTGTTTTCCTTACCGGTGATCTAGGCTTCATGGCTTTAGAAAACGTAAAGAAAGCTATAGGTGATAGATTTGTAAATGTCGGGGTCAGTGAACAAAACATGATATCCATGGCTGCCAGCCTCGCTTATGAAGGTTTAATCCCGGTTTGTTATAGTATTGCGCCCTTTATAGTTTTTCGCCCGGCAGAACAAATCAGGATAGATTTATGCCTGCATAACCTTAATGTCAAAATTATAGGTAACGGGGGTGGTTTTGGCTATGGAATAATGGGCGCTACGCATCATGCAATTGAAGATATCGCAGTTTTGAGTTCATTTCAAAATATGAAATGTTTTATTCCATTCTGTAATGAAGATGTCTGCACGGTTATAAATGGAATGTTCGAATACAATGGTCGATCATACCTGCGGTTGGGCTATGGAATGAAACCGATTAACTTAATTTTTCCTGATTTTGATGTTATCAGAAAGTTACAGAAAGGAGATAAAGTAACAATTATTGGATTCGGCCCGGTTATTCTTAATGCATTCGAAGCATTAGGTAAACTGGATAAAAATGTTGCAGAAGTATTTATAGTTTCCCAACTACCTTTATTAAGACTTTCAATAGAGTTAACAGAAAGTATCCTTAAAACAAAAAAATTAATTATTATTGAAGAACATGTTAAAAGAGGCGGTTTAGGTGAAAATATTGCATCCATTCTTTTAGAGGAAGGTATTAACTGCAAATATTCTCATTTATATGTGAAAGGTTATGTCAGCGGATTTTATGGCAATCAGGCCTACCATATTGAAGAAAATGGGTTGAACGCAACTGCAATAATTACAGAAATCAACAAATTAATTAATGGATAAAATTAATATTAAAACAGATATCTGGACAGATGATCAAAAACAGGAAGCATTGCGACTAAAAGGGCCAATATTTATAATTGGGGCTTCCGGTTTCATTGGTGCAAACCTTTTTTATAGTTTGCATGCACTTCGGGATGATATCTATGCTTGTTCCAGAAACCCTCATAAAAGTTGGAGGTTGACAGGTGTTGATGAAACAAGGCTTATAAATATGGACGTAACAGATTATGCCAAACTGCTCGAAATTATGTCAGAATACCGCCCCACAACTGTTTTTAACTTATCTGCTTATGGTGCTTATTCCCGTCAAACTGATGCTGAAAAAATCCATCTAACTAATTATATTGGCACTTTAAACTTATTAAAATCCCTTTCAGAAGTTGGTTGCAAGGCTTACGTTCAGGCAGGAACATCATCGGAATATGGCTTGAATTGTACTTCTCCAGATGAAGATAGCGAATTGATACCAAATAGCGATTATGCTGTTTCTAAGGTTTCAGCGGCCTATTTAATTAAATATTACGGACGTATCCAAAATTTCCCTGCTATTAACTTACGGTTATATTCAATTTACGGACCCTGGGAAGAGCGCGACAGGTTAATACCTACATTGGTTTCAAACGGCCTGAAAGGTAAGTATCCAAATTTTGCAGATAAACGAATTTCCAGGGATTTTATTTATATTGACGATTGTACAAACGCTATTGTAAAAACAGCATTAACAGCCTGTTTAACTAATCCTGGCGCTTCAATTAATATTGCCACCGGCATAAAAACAACGATAGAAGATATTGCTAATGTTTCAAAAGAAATTTTTAATTTAAATGAAAATCCCTCATTTGGCAACATGCAAAACCGGAAATGGGATTTGGCCGAGTGGTATGGGGACCCTACCCTTGCAAAAAAATTGACTGGTTGGGAATATAAAACTCCTTTTACAACAGGCCTGAAATATACTATTGATTGGGAAAAAGAGCACGAAAGCAAAACGCAATTTGTATCCGTTCCACAAAAAGAGAAAAAAATATCAGCAATTATTGCCTGTTACAAGGACAACCAATCTATTCCTATATTATATCACAGGTTAACAGAAGTTTTCAATAAAATAAAATACGATTATGAAATTATTTTTGTTAATGACTCCAGTCCCTACAATGACGAAGAAATAATAGCCCGGATCTGCTATCAGGATAATCATGTAATTGGAATTTCACACTCAAGAAATTTCGGCTCACAGTCTGCCTTTATAAGCGGAATGGAGCTTGCTTCCGGCGATGCCGTTGTTTTAATGGATGGCGATGGACAAGACCCGCCGGAAATAATAGAAAATTTCGTTCAGAAATGGGAAGAAAATTGCGATGTCGTTTATGGACAGAGAATAAAACGAGAAGCGCCTTTTTATATGCAGGTATTTTATAAACTATTTTACAGGACATTTCGTAAATTATCTGATGTAAATATTCCTGTTGATGCCGGTGATTTTTCATTAATTGACAAGAAAGTTGTAAAACATATCTTAAAATTTAATGAAAAAGATATTTTTCTGCGCGGATTAAGAGCCTGGGTAGGTTTTAAACAAGAAGGAGTTCCTTATGTCAGACCGGAAAGGTTGTTTGGTATTAGTACAAATAGCTTCTCCAAAAATTTCTGGTGGGCGAAAAAAGGAATTTTCTCATTTAGTAAAAAACCATTACAATACATTCAGGCAATCGGTTTTATTGTTTTTCTGATAACAATAGCCATGGTCTTGTTTTATTTTGTGGAATATTTTATCAACCCTCCAATCAATGCAAAGGGCATTCCTACTGTGATATTGTTGATGCTTGGATTGGGTGGAATACAATTAATTTCTATCAGTATTTTGGGCGAATATTTGGGAAAAGTTGTTGATGAAGTCAAAAACAGGCCAAAATTTATTAGAAGTAAGGTTTACCATAACGGAAAGATCATTGACAATGAAGAAAACATAAATACATTATTAAAAAAGATAAATAAAAGCAAGAATAGTTAAGTAACATGGCCAGCATAAAAGACGACAGGGGTTACAACCAGGGTTTTAAACCTTCCAGAACCTTGGAAATTCGAACTAAACGACGATATGAATATATCCTGAGCAAAATAACCGCAAATAAAAAAAATGATATACTGGAAATCGGATGTGGGTTAGGCGATATTTCTTTTCATTTAGCAAAACACGAAAACAATAAAGTATTGGGAATTGATTTATGTGTTCCGTTTATTGAAGAAGCAAAAAAGAATTATAATTTGCCAAACCTGGCATATATGACACTTGACTTTAACCATCCAGAAAATATAGAGAACAGGAAGTTTGATTATATCATTGGAAATGGCATCCTACATCATTTATATTATGAACTGGATAATGCGTTGATAAACTTCAAATGCCTGCTTAAAGAACATGGGGAAATAATTTTTCTTGAACCCAACTTGTATAACCCTTATTGTTATATAATTTTTAATACTACAGATTTTTTCAGAAATTGGGCAAAATTAGAACCGTCTGAAATGGCGTTTTCTAAAACATTTATTAAAAAAAAAATGATTAAAGCAGGTTTTAGTAATATAGATGTTAAAAACAAAGATTTTCTGATTCCTGGAATCCCCTACCTACTCGTTAGACCAATCATTATATTAGGAAATATAATTGAAAATATTCCTGTTTTAAAATTATTGTCACAATCAATTTTTATTACTGCAAAAAAAGGTTGTTGATTTTTATGGAATTTATACTTTCTCTTGTATTAGAAATTTATCGTAAAAAAAGCTGTCTTCATTTTTGAATATCACTAAATCTGAAAACAATAAAAGTAAATTAAAATGCCCAATATTAGCCCACATTGTAGGAATTAGGTGAAAAACCGATTAAAAATCTGTTTATATCACGTTATTTATTAACAATTCTATTAATTTCAAAAATTTCATTACACAAAATCAATTAGTTGCGGTTTAAAAAATCCTAAAACCTAAATGTTGTCCCCCCCGCTTTAACATATTTTAACTTTTTATAGTGCTACATTTAAACGCGACATAAATAGACATTGGAAATGAACAAAATATAAAATCTGTTGTCCCCCCTTCCGAAATTCATAATACTAAAAAACCTTAATATTAGATAGATACAAAATAAAAGCTGCAATGTGGGTTAGGTTTAATCAAAATGAACAAAGTCATTTATTAAAACTGTTGGCAACCGTAATTATTTATATTTGAGCGAAATTAAAGTCCTTTTTAGAAAGCTTTACTTTGGGTTTGTTTAATGTTTGAAGTGTAGTTCGAACATGTCGGGCAACATCTTCCTTTACAAAAGGAGAAATCAACGAGTCCAATTTTATTTTTAAAATTCGATGAATAATTATTATATCATCCTTTGAAAATGGACGCACTCCATTTATTAATTCAGACATGTAATTATCCCGATGCCCCAGAATTTTAGCTAAATCCGTCTGAAGTAATCCGTATGCTTTTAATTTCAATTTTATTAATTCCTTACGCTCAAAAATAAAATTATTTTCAGCAGAAACTAATAATTCAGCTTTAGAATTACTATTTATTTGTTCGTCTGTAATCGTGTCAATATAAGACCAGTATTTGTTTTCAAAGTTACGAATCAAAAAGCGAAGATGTTCTCTAATAGGTCTTAAAGATTCGTCTTCTTTTATCATCCATCTCAATTTAAGTTGTAATGCGTTCGCTTTTTCAAATTCCAATTCATTTGAAAGTTCAACAATTTGCAAAACATTATCTATATCAAACTTATCCATTGTACAACTATTTTATTAACCCTTGTTTTCTTAACCAATTTTCAATCGTTTTTTTGTTCCCTTTAAAAGTCAAATCATAATCATCATGAGAACCTACTCAAATAATCGTTGCTTCGTTGTCCTCAAAAACAAATAGAATCATTGTTCTATGAATATTTATATCAAAAAAATAAAAACATTCACTATGAACACAATCAGCATCAGGTCTATTAATTACAATTTCATTTTTTGTCCTCCAATTAGCTTTTTCTATATCATCTATCAACGAATCAATAGCTTTGATTAGCTTGACATTCCCTTTGTTCTTCGTTTTAAGTCTTAATAATCTATCTTTACGCAGTACATCCAAAACTTCATATTTTATAGTTTATTAATGCAAAGGTAAAATAATTGTTCCACTTATTGTGGAATTTTATTGTTTTTATAGAATAAACGTTGTTAATTCAATGTCGTTTAGTTAAGCTTGTCATGTTTAAACAAGACGTTTCGACAAGCTCAACGTCCCGCTATTAGAAGCTGTACACTGAGCCTGTCGAAGTGTTTTTCCTTAACTAAACGACATTGGTTGTTAATTTAAAAATAAGTCAAAATGTATTGTTATACTGAAACTTACCCGGGATGGGTTTATAGTTGCCAAACAATGAAAAAAAATTTGTCAGGTGTATAGCACCTTAAAGAAACTATTTTTTATAATAATTAAGGATAATAATTATTATAAATTGGATAACTCAATCCTTTTCCATTATTTTATAAGTCACTTGCGGCAATTTAAAATATTTTTGGTTTAGTTCATTTGTTTTCCAATACGGCCAAAAACTTACACACAGAAACAGATTTGGATCAGAAAGACTCAAAGAATCAAGTTTTTCGCCTTTCTCTATAAAAAATACTGTTCTCACGTTTTGCGGATATTTTATAGAACTGTACATCAAAGTTTCAACACCAATTGCCCACGATATAGATAATTTTTCCCTTGATGTTTGATCAAAGAATAATATAGTTTTAGGTGTATTTACCTGCTGAACTAATAAATCCAGATAATTAACACGATCTATGTAAAAATAACTCTCTTTGAAAATCCTGCTAATACTAATAACAATAATAATCGTCAGAACTGCAATCTTAATTATTTGTTTACTTTCATTTGCAAAAATAGCTTCTTTTAAAAAAGGCACTATTAAAAATACTGTTACCGGGGAAAATGCTTTTTCCATCATGACATTCGATTCGCCAGCATAGTACAATGTAAAGTAAAACAAAAGTATACCTGCAAATGCTACGGAAAAATATAACAGATCAAAGTATTTTCTGCGTATCAATAAGATTATTGCTGTCGATAAAAATAAAAAATGATTTATAATATAAGTATTAAAACTTCTATAAAAATAATAATTAATACTATAAATATGCTTCATATTTTGAAAAAGTAATTTATAATTTTTCAATTGGGAAAGTACATTCGATTCATAATCATTGCTATTAATTTGAACTGATTTCCAAATAATTAAAACAATAAAAAGAAAAATAATAATATATAAATTATAGCCTTTCCATTTTCGGTTTGAAACCATAAAATAGCCTATTAAAAAAAACAGGACCGGAATAATTCCGGGATGAGAAAGTATACATACCGCAATAATTATTACACCTATTAATATTGTTAGAAAATCAAAATGAAAGTTTATACGTTTTTCTAACCAGACAAAAAATATAACACAAAATATCAACCCTATATTTAATTCACTAATAGGATAAAAGAAAGTACAGCTAACCCCAACAAAGTTTAATAACAGAATTGCAAAACCTCCGGTATAGTTATTAAAATAATGAATGCACAGAATATATGCACCATACGATACTAAAACTACAGAAATTGAAAAAAGAAAAACTATAGTATTTAATGACATTCCTATTTTAATAGCAATATAAGGGAGAAACTCATAAATAGTTGAAGCGTACCTGCTAAATTCAATATTAAATGAATTGAAATGGATCATTTTAAAAACATAATATGAAGCATCGGTATAAACGATACGCTCGAGGTAGAAAAACCCCGCGAGAATCAGTAAAAATATGTAAGCAGAATTGCCTAGCAACGTAAATATTTTCTTACTATTGGCCATTTTCATTAATTTGAACATTGTGCTTATTTTATATCAATAATTCTACCGTTTTCCTAAAACGACTATCATCCTGGTGGCAAAAAGCAATGGGAAAAAATCGAACAATTTACCTGCAACTTTTAAAACAGGAAGTAATTTCTCCGGATAAAACTGATGCTTGCTATATCCACCTGACAATATATATGATAGTGCAGAATATTTTTTAATTTGAACTACTTCCCAATTATTTAATAAATCCCTATACCGCGAAGAACAAAATATTCTATTTGCATTACCCTGGCCCGCATAATAATCTTTATTGGATTTTTCGTCTGCAAACCAGTTAATTTTTTTTCGCAGCCCGATTGGTTCATGATGAAATAGGCCATAAACTAAAATACCAAGCAATCCCATTGCCGGATCAAAAATAATAATCCTTCCATCTTTTTTGAGAACACGGCTAAATTCATTTAAAGCTGTACCAGGGAATTCAAGGTGGTGGAACACGTCGAATAAAATAAGGTTTGAAACACTTTCGTTTTCAAATGTCAGGTTATATGCATTCTCTACCTGGTCAATCCAGGGGTTGGCAAAAATATCAGTGCAAATAACTTCAGGAATTACCATTTTCATATTCCCGATACCACTTCCCAATTCAACGATTTTTCCATCAATATTATAGTTAAGCTGGCTTGCAATTAATTTGTAAAACTCAAGATAGATTTTCTGAAGTACAGGCTTTTTATTCCAGCTATTCAGGTTTTCCTGAATTTCGATATT
>CAVSGB010000258.1:0-12781 GCA_963726845.1 uncultured Bacteroidota bacterium
TCAATGTAGAGTTTTAAAAACTCATATTCCCTTTTGCCTTTGTACCAAGTGTCAAGGTAAAAACTATATCGGTTTTCAGCTATTTTCTTTTCTCTTAATTTTACTGCCATTTGTTGCCAACTTTTGCCAATTTGTTACCCGTTTTGTTACTCATTATGTTCAGTAACAATTTGCCATTTTGTTACTCAATTAAGCATTTCAAAAAGCTTTTATTTTAAAGCAATTCAGGTATAAAGAATAAAGTAACAAAATGAGGTTTTTGTTACTCATTTTTTCCTATCTTTAACCTTTCTTTGCAAAAGTAACAAACTTTGACATTCAAAGTAACAAAATAGTAACAAATATTTGCATTGAAAAGGCCAAACAAAGGAAAGTAAATTTACTTAGCAGTTCTTTAATGTATTGGAAAATAGTATTTTTGTATACTTTTGGTTTGATGTTGTTATCACAAAAAAGAGTTACCTATTTCTATCTTTGACATAGTTGCTTACAGGAAAAATTCCTTAAAGTACCTAACAACCCGGGTTGTGATTTGCTTTCAAATTGTATCTTTGACATAGTTGCTTACAGGCCAACCTCAAATTTCGATAAATCATTGATAGTTGTGATTTGCTTTCAAATTGTATCTTTGACATAGTTGCTTACAGGATGCCGACCTCGACGACATTACCACAATAAGTTGTGATTTGCTTTCAAATTGTATCTTTGACATAGTTGCTTACAGGTTCGGCTTCAAATTCAGTCGATTTTATCAGGTTGTGATTTGCTTTCAAATTGTATCTTTGACATAGTTGCTTACAGGCTTTTTTAAGCAGATAATTGATTAAATATAGTTGTGATTTGCTTTCAAATTGTATCTTTGACATAGTTGCTTACAGGAATATCAAAAAAACAAGCCCAACGAGCCTCGTTGTGATTTGCTTTCAAATTGTATCTTTGACATAGTTGCTTACAGGTTCAACTAAAAATGTTATCGAAGCCATGCAGTTGTGATTTGCTTTCAAATTGTATCTTTGACATAGTTGCTTACAGGAACGGTGTAGGAAATCCAGTACGCTGTATAGTTGTGATTTGCTTTCAAATTGTATCTTTGACATAGTTGCTTACAGCGAACTTTTCGCTTTTAATTCAAAAGAAGGTGAGTTGTGATTTGCTTTCAAATTGTATCTTTGACATAGTTGCTTACAGGTACTTATAGTTTGACAGACTGTGTAATTAGGTTGTGATTTGCTTTCAAATTGTATCTTTGACATAGTTGCTTACAGGCTTTGTTGCTTCCGAATGTTTATGTCCTAAGTTGTGATTTGCTTTCAAATTGTATCTTTGACATAGTTGCTTACAGGGGTTTATGAATTTTCCACAGTCAGAAAACGGTTGTGATTTGCTTTCAAATTGTATCTTTGACATAGTTGCTTACAGGTTTAAAAGCTGCATTAGTTGATTCGAATAAGTTGTGATTTGCTTTCAAATTGTATCTTTGACATAGTTGCTTACAGGTCAAAATGAAAAAGGAGAAGATATTACTTTGTTGTGATTTGCTTTCAAATTGTATCTTTGACATAGTTGCTTACAGGCCAGATTATAATTTATATACACCACGAATTGTTGTGATTTGCTTTCAAATTGTATCTTTGACATAGTTGCTTACAGGATCAGTGACGAATGAACGTTTTTCGGTGACGTTGTGATTTGCTTTCAAATTGTATCTTTGACATAGTTGCTTACAGGTTTTTGATGTAAATTTATGGACTTCCCCTAGTTGTGATTTGCTTTCAAATTGTATCTTTGACATAGTTGCTTACAGGCTATTGTCTCCACGTTGTGCAATAATAAGAGTTGTGATTTGCTTTCAAATTGTATCTTTGACATAGTTGCTTACAGGTCATATCCACGCTTGTTTTGTTCCCAAAGTGTTGTGATTTGCTTTCAAATTGTATCTTTGACATAGTTGCTTACAGGAAGTTTAATTTTAGATATGTCAGATAAATAGTTGTGATTTGCTTTCAAATTGTATCTTTGACATAGTTGCTTACAGGCATTCGTTGGTAATTGTACCGGTTGCTCCCGTTGTGATTTGCTTTCAAATTGTATCTTTGACATAGTTGCTTACAGGCATGGAAGAAAAACGAAGGGAATGATTTGGGTTGTGATTTGCTTTCAAATTGTATCTTTGACATAGTTGCTTACAGGTTCAAGTGCTGTTGTAAATCAAGGTTATGGGTTGTGATTTGCTTTCAAATTGTATCTTTGACATAGTTGCTTACAGGTCAGTTCCTCAAATGTTATACCATTTTCAAGTTGTGATTTGCTTTCAAATTGTATCTTTGACATAGTTGCTTACAGGTTAAAATGAAAGAACTGAACGTTAAATAAGTTGTGATTTGCTTTCAAATTGTATCTTTGACATAGTTGCTTACAGGGTTTTCATTGTCGTATGTTTTATTGTTATAGTTGTGATTTGCTTTCAAATTGTATCTTTGACATAGTTGCTTACAGGTAGAGGAAAACCCAAATACATTAAAACCCCGTTGTGATTTGCTTTCAAATTGTATCTTTGACATAGTTGCTTACAGGACTATACAATTATATGCAACACAAATAAAAGTTGTGATTTGCTTTCAAATTGTATCTTTGACATAGTTGCTTACAGGAGTCCAACAAATACTTTCAAAGAGTAATGTGTTGTGATTTGCTTTCAAATTGTATCTTTGACATAGTTGCTTACAGGGCATTGGCTCCATACCGTGCAACAATAAGAGTTGTGATTTGCTTTCAAATTGTATCTTTGACATAGTTGCTTACAGGACGATGCTTATGACAGAGCTTTTGATGGAGTTGTGATTTGCTTTCAAATTGTATCTTTGACATAGTTGCTTACAGGAATGGTGGTATTAATGATGGTATGGTTTTAGTTGTGATTTGCTTTCAAATTGTATCTTTGACATAGTTGCTTACAGGCTGTTTTGGAAACAGAAACTGTATTTTCACGTTGTGATTTGCTTTCAAATTGTATCTTTGACATAGTTGCTTACAGGTATTGCTATATAATTCAAAGATGCTGTATAGTTGTGATTTGCTTTCAAATTGTATCTTTGACATAGTTGCTTACAGGTTGTATGAAGTAAGTATAACACCTACACCAGTTGTGATTTGCTTTCAAATTGTATCTTTGACATAGTTGCTTACAGGAGCTGTCTTATCCCGCAACCCGTCTAAAGGGTTGTGATTTGCTTTCAAATTGTATCTTTGACATAGTTGCTTACAGGTAGTTAATGATAGAGATGCGAAATTAGCTGGTTGTGATTTGCTTTCAAATTGTATCTTTGACATAGTTGCTTACAGGGTTTCATAAGTTTTTATCAAGTAGTTTAAGGTTGTGATTTGCTTTCAAATTGTATCTTTGACATAGTTGCTTACAGGCGGTATTAAATGAATACCTTGTAACCTCAGGTTGTGATTTGCTTTCAAATTGTATCTTTGACATAGTTGCTTACAGGCTAAATGGTTACGTACCAAGTCGCCATAATGTTGTGATTTGCTTTCAAATTGTATCTTTGACATAGTTGCTTACAGGGAACGCTTACAATGTAGCCAAGTTGTTCCAGTTGTGATTTGCTTTCAAATTGTATCTTTGACATAGTTGCTTACAGGTAAACCATTCTGAATTAAAATAAGGACTTAGTTGTGATTTGCTTTCAAATTGTATCTTTGACATAAGTTGCTTACAGGTATTGGATATTGTAGGCATGAATGAAGTTGTGATTTGCTTTCAAATTGTATCTTTGACATAGTTGCTTACAGGTTATTATATGTTAATACTTAGCATACCAGTTGTGATTTGCTTTCAAATTGTATCTTTGACATAGTTGCTTACAGGATACCTCCGTTTATAAATCTGTTAGGCAATTTGTTAATGATGAAAATACAACAAAAAAAACTGTAGCAAAAGGTAAGTAACATTAAAAAGCCCCGGATTTTTTATTCCAGGGCTTTTTTGTTTTGAATTAAAATGATAGGGTGAAACTTTTGAAAAAGGTTTCACCTCAAAGCAGCTGGTAAATTAAAACAATTCCAATTGTTGCGGAGTATCAGGCCGTTCTGCTGGTTTTGCCTTGTTAAACAATTCCATCATCCCGAATTGCTTATCGGTAATGGTAAACACCACCACAAAACCCGTACCGGGCAAAAACGACTTTACCCGTTTTATATGCACTTCGGCATTTTCCCGGCTGGGGCAATGCCTCACGTATATCGAATATTGGAACATGGTAAACCCATCCTTGATAAGGTTTTTCCGAAACAACCCGGCTTCGCGCCGTTCGCGTTTGGTTTCGGTCGGAAGGTCGAAAAATACCATTACCCACATAATGCGGTATGCGTTTAACCGGTCGTACACCTTTAAATAAATATGAGATATGAATTATGAAATATGAGATTTTGAGTTTTGTTTGCTTGTCAGGATAATTGATTTAATAATTTTCAATAGTTCTACTGATTCATTGTGTATTGAACGGAATTCAATTTCAGTTAAATATTTTGTTTCAAAAAGAAGTTCCAACCAGTAGTTAGTTTCATCTGCTTCCTTTTGTGCAATTCCCATTTTATGGATAAAATCGGCCTTGCTTTCAGCATTGTGCGCTTCCCTTACATTTGCCCCAATTGATGTTCCCGAACGCAGCAACTGTTTGCTCAACACAAATTCTTTTTTATCATCGCACAAATATTTATAGGGCTTTACAACCTTAATTGCAGACTGAAATGATTTTTCAACAATCAAACTTTTCCCTTTCATATCTCATATTTTATATCTCATCTTTCATATCTCATCTTTCATATCTCATATTTCCATTACATTTCCGGGTAAACAATTCTCCTGCTTTCCCCGGCAAAACATTTTGCCAATGATGCGGTCGTTTGCTGCAACGCAATCATCAATGGGCTGCTTTGCTTGTTTATTTCCACGTCAATGGTTGGCACCGAAAGCAATTCAGCCTTAACTTCCTTAGTTAATTCCACATTTGCAGGGTCCTTTTTCATAATCGCCAACACAAGTATATCCACATAAGGCCGGTAGGGTTCCATAATATCATCGGCGAGGCAATAGGCATTGTACCGGTTGTGGTGGTGGATACCCATTGTCGGGAGCAGTCCCGATGCAACCAGCGACCGGGCAGTAATGGCACGCAATATGGCGTAACCGTAATTTAACAGGTTGTTGGGCCAATCGCCCTCGCGGCCGCGCGTGAAAAGCATTTCATCGGGGAAGATACTTTGCCAGTAATATGCTGCCGCCCTTGCCTCGTGGTTTTCCGAATCGCCCGATTTTACGGACGATGCCCAATGCAGCATATTGTCATGTTTTATCCCTTTGCTTTTCAGCACCATTGCCTGGTTTGTAATTTTTGCCCCGATAGTTTGCGCCCAAAGCTGCTTTTTAAGTGGCACGGATGCTTCGGTTTGTGCCTCGAACCGTTCCTGCTGGATTGTATTGCCGTTAAGGTTGAGCAATAAGCCGGTTGGCAAATGTTTGTCATCACAAATAATTAAAGCTACATTGTTTTCTAATAGTTTATGTATGAGGTGGTGGGTGATTGTAACCTGCGAATGGTCGAGTATTGCCACGCCAATGTCTTCAACGGGAATGGTTGTTGTACGGTCTTTTACCGGCAACATATCGGCGCCGGGGACTTCAATTTGAAGCTGTTCGTTCTGGCAACGCAGGTAAGCAGGGTTGCCAAAATACAGGGTACGTTTTATCATAATTTGTATTTTTAGTTTACAAACTTAGTTTACTGACGGGGCGACTCCAAGTCACCCCGTCAGTAGCTAAACGTCAGTAGCTACGTTTGTATGCCAAGTCCTAATTCATTTATCCTATCCCTGTTTATTAACTTCCCGTTTCGTAGCCCAACCGTATCAAGGTATGACGAAAATTCCCAATCACCGGGCTTTGTTACCAGTCCGTCTTTTACAGGGTTATTAAGTATGTAATTGAAACAGATGTTAGGATATTGTTTTACAGGTATACCTACATTAATATGAGTAATTCCCATTGAATTATAATAGTTGGGAGTAATTTCTGTAATTTTCGTAAGGCATATAGCTTTGGTTTCTTCCCTGAATAAATTTCCTGTACTGTTTTGCTGGTTATTTACCGCCCTTGTAAACGACCGGAGCATAATGCCAATTGAATTATTGAAGGTCCGAAGCGGCCTGCCTCTGACGGGGTGACTCGAAGTCACCCCGTCAGTGGCAGTTACAGTAGCAGTTGCAACAGCTAACCCGGTATGTTTTACATACACCATAAAATGAAAATGGTTTGGCATCAGGCACCAAGCCAGTACATCGGCATAAGGAGAAATATAAACATGGGCCTTTTCGAGAAAAAACAGGTAGTTGGCGCGTTCGAAGAATATGCGTTGCCGGTTGTTGCCCTGGTTATAAATATGGTATATATGTCCGGTTTCGAAATACATGGTTTATTGTTGTTTACTTAGTGTTACTGACGGGGTGACTTTAAGTCACCCCGTCAGTAAAGCCAACAGCCGTGCTTAGACTGTTTATACCTCCATTATTGCCCCGGTTAAATACGTGGTAAAACTTTCCGGGTTCGAGAAGTATTTGGAGTTTTTTCATTATAGGGTATTGTTTTCGTTTGGTTCAAATTAACTTTCTTCCATCTGCTTCAATAATATTCCCTAACCTGTCCATTTTTATTTTAATACAAATTTTCTTAATCATTTGACCGTCCCAAGATGTTTCCGATTTATTATTTGCACCAAGTTCATCAGCTTGAATCAACGGACTTGATACAAAATGTGGTATAAAAAAAATCTGAGATTTAGAAAAGCTAACTACCTTATAAATTCTTTCTGAAATCTTTTGCTTTTCATTTTTCCAATCTATTAATTTAATATTTTCTTCGGGTTCAGGAACATATACTACATCATTAGGCGATAATAGAATTGTTTTGTACCCTTCTTTCTCATCGACAATAGGTAAATTGTTGGCTTTGCGTTCTATTACTTCCAATAAAGGAATGGAAGATTCTGCATTAATTATTCTATCGGTAGGGTCGTTTAAATTTTCATATATAGCAAAGTATAAATTTGTTCCTTTATCGGCTTCAACAAGTTTTCCTTTGAATTCAGTTTTACTACCAACTTCCTCGTATATGGTTACTTTATAGATAGGCTTACTAACTTTTTTTGCTAATTCTTCAAGCCCTTCTCCGGTAAAAGCTTCTCTGGTTTGGTCGTTTTTACTTTTTAAATGTTCGTGCAATGATTTTGCAAGCCAGGAATGTTCAGCATAGGGGATTTTATTAATTTTTTCATGTGAAAAGGAATCATCCAAAGAAACCCGCTTAGCGGCATATTGCTTGAATTCTATAATCTTAATTCTTTTAATTTCATTTCCTTCAGCATCTTTCAAAGGGTTTTTCTTTAAAAACACTTCTGTTTTGGCAATGTCAAATTCGCTGTTTTTAAGAATAATATTTACTTTTTCTCTGAGTTCTTTATTAGCAATTCTTGACTGAGTTTTTGATTGAAAATCTTGGATAAACTTTAACTGTATTTGCAATGCTTCTTTTAATGAAATAGCATTCCTGTATTGTCTTATTTTAACAATTCCTAATGGCTCTTTAAACATGGACTTTCGGACTGATAACAACTTAAATTCTCCATTAGTTTGAGAATCTTGTTTCACTACTTTTTTAGCCCATTTACCATTATCATCTTTAACATATTTGGTGTAAAGATTAAATCCTTTGGTTACTGATTTGGTAGTGTTTTTATGCGAAATTATTATTTGTGATAATGCTTCACGAGCTTCTTTTGTAAAGGTATTCCATGGTAAAACAAAATCGCGTGCTTTTGATTTGTACAAGTAAACATACTGCTGTTTGTCAATTTTACCTGTATTTTGATTATTAAGTGTGTTTAAATATTGAATATGGCTTCGTGATGTACAAGCAATAAGTAAAGCATCGAGGGCATGATGGCGATGATCTATTCGTTTGTAATCTTTTTTGAAATGAATGTCGTTTCGTTCGTTATCGAAATCAATTAATTGCTCACCTGTAATTTTTTCAAGTCTTTCAAAACGTGGTTTTAACAATTCTTTCCAAACTCTATGCAGTCCCCATTTTTCTTTTAGATTACTTGTAATTGAGCCAAGTGTGAAAATCACCCCATTATCATCTTTTGCAACAGGGAAAAGAAGTTCACCGAGTTTTTTACCAATATATCTTGTATCATTTATTTGACGCTGTATAAAATCATCGGGTATTTCTTCACAAAGGAAGTTTCGTCTTTTCTTCCCAAAAAAGTTGCCACGAATATGATAAATAAAAGCATCATGTTTTAATATTTCAGCTTCTCTTCCATTTGACAATTGAACTTTCATGCCTCCGCATTCCTCAATAAATTGCATACCTGTTCGATTATCTTTCAGATCGTTGACTTCCGATTCACAAATAGTTTTATTTGTAAATGAATCGTCAAAGAAACGAGAGCGTGGGATAATATGTTCAATCTGATATTCTTTGGTAAATAATTTGCTTAAAGGGATAATTTTGCCTGTGTATGGTGAAATATGGTTTTGTTCGCCCCAGAGTTTATATTTTTCAATTTCTGCTTTTGTGGGTTCTTTAAGCTTTTTAAATATTTCTTTAAACGCTTCCCTTGCTTCTGCATTTCCTGTTTCTTCCCAAATTTTCAGTTTATCGGCATCTGACATAGAGTCGGGATTAGCTCCCTGTAATTCTTTTAGAATAGCTACAATTCGAGTCCTGTCATTTGCATTTTTAATATTTACGTCAGCAATCTTTTTTCTTTCATCTGCATTTTTCTTTAATTCACGGGCTAACTCAATGTGAATCTCATTAGGTCGTCCATATTGTTTCCAAACTTCTTTGACTAAAGCAAGAGTTTCATTTGTAATTTGTTCAACTATTGGGTTTCGTAATTCGCCTTGCACTAAAGCTTTAATTTGTTCAAATCCATTTTCATCAGCATATTTATTCTCATCCTCACGTTCCGAATGGCGGCCATAAACCACGTATGAAGCAAGCCATACAGGCAAACCCTGATATTGATTTATATCTTGAAGTTTAGATAATTGTTCTCTTGTTCGATTATCAATGGTTGCATCATCTTCGCCAGTAATTACTTTTTCTATTCTTTTTATAGTTTCAATATGCATTGTATTTTCATTCCAAAATTCTCCGCAACGCATTAAGGGCAATAATTTATTAATAGCTTTTGCTGATAGGGATGCATATTGGTTAGGAAATTCATTTATTCTTGAAAAGTGCTTTGCTATTTCATCGGGCAATTCAAAGTTAGATTTCATGGCATTAAAAATGCCTTTCTCAGCATTCTTGTCGTTTAACGAATACAAAATATGCCATAGCAATTGAAAGGTTTCTTTATTGGCCAAAAGTTTTTCACCTTGTTCGATATAGTCGTGCTTCCTAAAAACTTTGCGTATTTCGGCTTTAGTTTCATTTCCTTTAAATTCTTTATCATCAGGGTAATTAAGCTTATGCGTTTTTTCATTTAAGTTTAATTCTTTAAGAATAGCTTTAACACTAATATTTGTGCGGCTGTCAAACAGTTTAAATAATTTGGCTTTGGCTTCAACATCAAGCAATGTATTTGTTTCTTCAATATTTAACCTGATTTTACCATCTAAACCACGTTCTTCAAGTTTAAATATTTTGAGACTTGAAATATCCTGCCAAATTCTTAATTCCTGAAAGATTGGGGAGCTTTTAGGGGCAACCTTAATGCCATGTTCATTTCCATTGCTGTCTTTTTTCTTTTCGTAGCGACAATTGCTAATTAGATGCTTTTGTGATTTTAGGTCGCGCTGGTAATAAATAATATCATTTTTAAAAAGGTGAAGCAACGAGTTTGCCTTTATTTCTTTTTGTTTTGCATCGTTGTGTTTGTATAATTCATTCGCAATAAGTTCAATTCTCGGATGCTTTTGCAATTCCGGATAAAATTCAAGCTGTTTATTCCAAATTACATCAAGTTCATTTTGATAAAAGTGCCTATCAACAATTCTATCTTTTATCCTGTAGTTTCTGTCTTTTATTAATTGGTTTAGATAATATTGCCCAATATAAAGTCCAGATTCATTAACATCTTTTTCGATTGCAATTTTCATTTTTTCCCAATCGGTTCTATCGGGCAACCGAAATTCGTTTCTTACTTCACCATTCTTTGATGTTATAATTGTTATTTCTAATTCAACCTCTTTGCTACTCCATTCAGGTTTATTTTTTCTAACAATAGTTCCTTTATATTCAATTCTATCTGATGATAATGCAATAATTTCAAAAACATTGCCATATTTAGATTTTTCAGACGAATCAACAAGTTCGGTAATTTTAAAAACCTCAATCTTTTTTTCTCTGATTGGGTACTTAATTTCTTCGTTATTCTCAATTTCATTTTTATAGTCTTTTCGGCTACTTTTAAAACCACGTCTTTGATTTAGATGATAGAGAATTCTTGCAAGTTCGGTTAATGTTATTTGTCTTTCTAAAGCTTTTGTTCGTAAATAATAAATAACCCAATCTGTTGAAATATTTTCTGTTTTAAATATTTCTTTAGCTTCTGTAATTGTTGCTTCACTAAAAGGAGCAAAATTATTTATATTGAATTTTTCTAATTGTCTAAAGTTTTCAGGAAAACTATCTGGAAACCAACCAAGTAGTTTGAAAGCTTTAATTAATCTTGACTTTCTTAAACGATAACGCTGTAAAAGCCTTCGAGCGCTTCTGGCCGCCCTTCTGTCTGCTGTTTTTGATACCGGATTTCCAGTTTCAAACTTATTCATAGTATCACCATCCATTGGAATTATGCGACTTCCAATGCCAATTATTTTTCCTTGTTTCTCATTCCAATCATTTTCAATTAATGCCCAACCAATAGAGTTGGTACCAATATCAAGTCCTAAAGTTTTTTTCATGGTTTGTAGTTTTGAATCAATATTTTATATAGTTTTGTTATAGCAAATCACAATAAGGATTATTCCGTAGTGAAAAGTACACAGCAGCCCCGTTAATAGCGGGGTTGTTTGTTTTTGTCTTTTAGAGGTGACACCTTTTCAAAAAGGTTTCACTTCTGATTTTTTCCAACTCGCCTTTTTCTATTAAAAGTAAATAAAACCTTTTGTTTAACCGTTATTTTTTTTGTTTTTTGTTGAAGTAATTTTTAGTTTGGCTTAAACACTGGTCAGGTCGGTTCAAAATACCGTTAAGTTGGTTCAACATACAGGTGATTCTTCTCATGAACCATGAACGGCCACCGAAGGTAAACATCCATGTTATATTAGCTTCGCCGGGTACTTCGTGGTTTATATCCTTATTGTTAACGACAGTGCCGGATGTTTCGAATGATGAAAATGGTCAACTGCTTTTTTTATGCAGGTTATATGCATTAAAATGATCAAGCAGGATTTGTCCTGCTTCGTCCAGGGTATTGCCAAAAGTAATTATACCATCCTGATGCCCACCCATGACCAATATTTTTTTCTTATTTAGTTCAGTTTCAAAATACACGCGACTGCCGCTCCTTCCAACATCGTGATCGGTTTCGTGGGTGGTTTCGTCGGCCATAACAACCCGCACCACGGCCCCGTCCAACTCGCGCGGCAGATTCAACGAACCGTTCCCAAAGACACCTACGTCCGGGTTTTTGAAACCGCCGAAGAAAGCAGGCTTACGACGACGTCGTTCGACTGCTGGACACCAATCACGACGGCGTGTTTTCCACGGAAGAAAGAGCTCGAGCCCGCATCATTCTCTTCGGCCACAGCTGGGGAGCAGCCGCGGCGGTCTTGATGGCCCGTGATCTGCGGCGCAAAGGCGTGCCAGTCTTGCTCACTGTGCAGGTGGATAGCGTCGCCAAAGTCTGGCAGAACGATTCTGTCATCCCAGACAACGTCGCCGAAGCTGTGAACTTCTATCAGACGCAAGGCATCGTCCACGGCAGGTCTCACATCACGGCCGCCGATCCCGCGAAGACTCAAATCCTTGGAAACTACCATATCGATTACAAGAAAGATCCTATCGATTGCCCACAAGCTTCCTGGGCGGTTCCGAGCATTCCAAAATTCGGCGGGCCATTTCGCGGGTCACCGACGGAAAACATTCCAGAAATTCGTCGAGCGAATAATTGTCTTCGAGATAATCGAAAAGCGTTTTGACGGGCACACGCGTTCCGCGGAAAACGGGCGTTCCGCCCAGAACATCAGGGTCAATCGTAATCAAATCGTTCGCGCTCATGCCGGCAAGATAACACACCGCGATCTTTGCCGGCAAGTGTGGTCTTACTCTTGAAACGAATTTTGACAAGAGCAAGCGCCTTGCAAGCGCGAGCTGCCCCAAAAGGAAGGCAAAAAAGCGGATGAAAGCGTTCGGGTCGGTCAACCTCCCGCGGGAAGCGTTTATCGAGGTGTTAAAGGCGTGAAAACTTCAGAGATTGTCCAGCAAATCTTCGATTGTAATTTCCGCCTGCTTCAAAATGGATTGCAATGTTTTGGGTTTAATCTCGCGGTGCATCGGCACGCAGGGATGAAGTGAGCCTTTAACATAGTGACGATGCGAACCGGTCTGGCGAACAAATTCAAAACCGAGCCGCTTTAACACGCGGCAAACTTCATCGCCGGAAAGGTCGCGCGGAAGTTTCACGCCGGCTGGAGCGATAAAACCGGATCGTCAACAAAATGAAGGCGAATCGGCCAACGCAGGCGTTCATCGTTA
>CAVSGB010000259.1:0-4434 GCA_963726845.1 uncultured Bacteroidota bacterium
AAATTCCAAAAGGGAAGAATTATGGAATTCTGAAAATAGTAAAAAGGACTTTAAAAATATTTTCCAAAAACCTTGTATTATCGGGAAGATTTGGGAGGTGAAAATAATCAGAGGAAACACACCCGTTGAATTCGAAAACAAGAAAAGTGATTTTTACGGTTTTGCAATTGCAATTGGAAATGAAATTAAAATAAATAACTTTTGTTATAAAATTAAAAGGATTAATTTAAAGGATTCTCCTAATAATCGTAATAAGTCTCATTCTAATATGACGGAGGAACTTATAGTTAGTAAATTATTAATTGAAATAGTGTGCATAAATTGTAATTAGCAATTCACAATTATAATAACTAATATTAAAAGTTAAATTATGAAAAAGGTAAACATTTTTTTATTGTTGTTTTTTACTATTGGTATTGTAAATGCACAATGGCAAAAATTAGATGGCCCAAATAATTGTCCGTTCACATGTTTTGCAATTAAAGGTGATACAATTTTAGCTGGAGTATCAAAAATCTGCGTCTAATAGGGATGATGCTGGAATATATTTTTCTATTGATAATGGTAATACTTGGAAATTATTAAATAAAATACTAGCTGGTGTCATAGCTAAATCAATAGTTGTAAAAGGAAATACTATTTTGATTGCTTCTGGTTGGGTCTTTATATCAAATGATAATGGAATTAATTGGAAAAAAGCTAATGACATTAGTCTAAAATCAACTAATACTACTATAATTCCAAATAATATGAATAGTGTGGAGGCATTAACAATTAGTAATGATAATATTTATGCTGGTACTTGGGATGGTAGAATCTTTTTATCAAAGGATAATGGTGAAAATTGGCTTCAAATTGCTAACCTACGGACAACGTTTTATTGTTTAGCTGTCAAGGAAAATACTATTTTTGCGGGCACTGGTGCGGGTACTGGTATTTGCAGAAAAGGAATATGCTCATCAACTGATAATGGTGAAAATTGGACTAAGTGTAAATCATTACCTCCTCAATTTGTTGAATCATTTGCAATAAATGGAAGTGATATTTACGCTGGAACAACTCAAGGAGTATTTATGTCTTCAGACAATGGTAATACATGGACTACTGCTGGAAATTTAGACGGGTATGTTATTGGTTCAATAGTTATAAATGGTAATTATATATTAGCTGGCACATGTAACGAAGGGTTTAATAATCCTGATAATTTTGTTTATTTATCTAAAAATAAAGGTTCAAGTTGGTCAAAAGTTAAACGGGGTCTTCCCAGTGTATCAGGGTTTTCTTTAAAAATAGAATCATTATTCATAAAAGGGAATACGGTATTTGTTGGTTTTGACTTAATTAGTTCAGATGGCAATGTTGGAGGAGGTGGAATTTATAAAAATGAAACAATTATTGGAAAATAATATAATATTTTTAAGAAAGAAATAAAAGCCCTGTGTATAACATCGGCTCATATTTCATAAGGGTTTCAGAGGTTCTGCAAGTCCAGTTCCCGTTGGCAGGTTTTGTGTTGTGGGACAAAGACGCACTTCGAAATTCCCTTACGAAACATAGCCGAAAGCGTTATGGCCAATTATAAATACGATTTCCGACAATTGATAAATAAATAAAAGACATGAAAAAAAAGAATTATAAACTATTGTTCATTGGATTGATTTTATTGATTAATAATTCTACACTTTTCTCTATCCCATTTGCGACAATTAAGTTAAATGATAGTGTGTATTTTGACGAAACCGAAATTACTGTCGGTGCATGGCTTTCTTATTATTCATGGACTTTAGATCATGAAGGTTATAATGCAGCTCAAAAAATTTTGCCCGATAGCAATGCAATAGAACCTGAAGTTTGGAAATATATTACATCCAAATCAAGTGTTATAGATGATAAGATAACATCAACAGGTTTGCCGATTGGATTTTTTTGTAAAAAATGCGATGATGCAAAAAAATATGGAAAGAGACTTCGTTCAATTTCGGGTAGTTGTGATTTTATAGCTTTACCAATAACTGGACTAACTTACGAACAAGTAATTAGTTTTTGCGATTGGCGTACTAAAGTGACTGGTGATAATAAATTTATATATAGATTACCAACAATTAAAGAATGGAAAGATTTTGCTATAAGCAATTTAACTTTAAAAGACAGGCAAGCTGGCTTTAGAGATAGTTTATATAAAGGTAAATGTCCAGTTTATAATTATAAAATTAATTGTCCTTGTGATAAAGATTCTGTTTTAGGTAAATTGCTTGCTGTTGGATTATTTTCTCCTGGCGAAAAAGGAGTTTTTGATATATTTGGTAATGTGTCTGAGATGACTTCAACTAAAGGCATTTCAAAAGGAGGTAATTTTAAACTTTTTGCCAATCAGTGTCATCCTGATTCGATTCAATATTATAGTAAACCTGAGAGTTGGTTGGGTTTTCGATGCATTGTGGTAGAAAATAAAAACAACAGTAAAACTCTTTCCAAAAATAGAACTTCTTTCAACTTAACAACAAAGGATAGTTCATCTGTTATAATAATGAATGGAAAGTTTGGTAGTTTTATTGATAATCGCGATGGGACAACTTATAGAGTTGTTCGAATTGGTAATCAAATATGGATGGCAGAAAATTTAAAGTTCAAGCCAGATAGTGGTAAATTTTGGTATCCTGAAAATAATCAGGAGAATGCTTATAGATACGGTTATCTATATGATTGGCAAACAGCTAAAAATGTAATCCCAAATGGATGGCACTTACCAACCAAAGAAGAATTTGAAACTCTTGTCCATAATAATGAAATAAATGAATTGTCAGCACAAATAATTGTTTCTGGTAATTCAGGTTTTAATGCTTTGTTTGGCGGATTAAAAATTGGCTATGATTATGTTGCATCTGGTTTAGGAACAGCCTTTTGGTCGAGTACTGAAAGTGGTAAAAGACGAGTTTGGGGAATGGGCATTGGTAGTCAGAATTCTAAAATCTTAATAGTTGACTCTTACAAAAAAACTTTAGGTATGCCTGTTCGTTGCATAAAAAATGATTCAAAATAAAATAACTGGCCATAACATCGGCTCATATAAAATGCGGGTTTTAGAGGGTTTGCAAGTTCAGTGCTTTCTAATTATATTTGTGTAGTGGGATTTATTCTGCAAGTAAATCCCGCACTTTACATAGCCGAGGAACGTTATGTGCCAGCAAAACTAAACATTACGATAATGAAAAAATTTAGTATTCTAATTTTAATTTTCTTTTGTGTTGACACCTTATGTCAGGACAACAAATTTTTAATAAACTTTCTATTTAATAAAGGGCATATTACTTACGTTGACAATATAAATAATGCTTATTACACTATCACATTTAAAGCAGATACTGTTGTACAAGTAAATAAAAAAGACTTATTTGTGATGGATTCTTCGATGGTTCAAATACATAATTATCCGATTCTAGAATATATGTATAATTACAAATATGATTCAACAATGGAATCGGAATTACTTTTGCATTTTAAGGATTATGAATTTGATTATATGCAGGATGAAGTTTATAAAGTTGAGCTTAAAGCAAAAGATATATTTTTCAATAATAAAAATTCCAAAAGATTTTTAATTTGGTATTTTGAGGTTCCAAAAAAGTCAAACTTGACTGATACTTTGGTTCAAAAAAGTGACACATCTATTATAAAAGAAGCAAAAGTTTATTATAAGAATGGAAAGTACCTAAAAAATAAGACATATGAAACACCAGTAAAATATCAATTATATTTTGCTTTCGTTGCAAACTCATATGTATCCATGACTAATATCGCTGTTTTAGAAAATGAAGATATTAATAAATTAATTTTACGATATAAAACAGATATAGCAAATTCTGTTAGGATTTATGACAATCCAATAAATACTAATGTCTTAAATAATCAAATTATAAATAAACTATCAGGCAAAGATTTTATAATTAATGATACATTAAAAAATTTCCAAATTACAATTCCATATTGGTTAAATATTACTGATGTAACTAATCGTTATTTAGTTGGTGCGTTCCCGGATATTAATAATATTTCAAATTCATTTCTAATGGATATATATAATAAATCCAACTATGATTCATTTGAAGCATTTAAAAATTCTTTTCTAACTAATAAAGGAGTAGTAAAATATGAAATTATAGATTCTAAAAATGTTAAAATCAATAATTATTTAGTTTACTTTCAGGCTTCACGCAGTATGTTTAAATGTCAAGATATATTCTTTGATTCCGGCAAGTATTATGGTCTAGTAATATTCACTGCCACTCCAGATACATATGATAAAAATGTAAGTAGATTCAATGAATTTAAAAACAAAATAAAAATAAAATAATGCCGGCACATAACATCGGCTCATATAAAATGCGGGTTATGAACTCGAAGTCAATTATTATTGTGGGGGGGGGGGGGGGGGGG
>CAVSGB010000260.1:0-3600 GCA_963726845.1 uncultured Bacteroidota bacterium
GTCTGGGTTCATGCGACACGTAAATGTCTGTTCCTCCAAGTCCACCGGGCATATCGGATGCAAAGTACAAATCAAACCCATCCTTGCTGAGCGCCGGATGCCCTACAGAATATTGGTCACTATTAAATTGCATTGGTTTAATATTGGCCGAACATTTAAGTAAAGCATCCCAGGTAGCTACAAATAATTTCAGTTTGTTCACGCCCTCGTCACTCTTTTTAAACCGCCAGTGATAAAAGTTACTGCGGGTAAAAATAATAGTATCCTGGTTCTTGCTGAAAGTTGCCGGCCCATCGTGATAGATAGAATTAATTGCAGTAGAAAATGGTGTCACAATTGCCGAATCCGGATATGTGAAATAAAGGTCAAGATAAGATGAATTCGTCCAATTATAGACAGACCTGATTATAGAATATTTCGAACGGGCACTTGCAAACACAAGGCCATTTTTATAATACACTGGCCCGAAATCCGAAGCTTCTGAACAAAAAGGAGATTTCCTGATAATAAATGATGATGAATCTTTATAAAAAGAACCCATATCCTGATAAGCCTGAGCAAATAACTTTCCTCTCGGGTCATCGGGTACAGCCTCATCATATTTTTTATACCAGGCAACAGCTTCTTTATAATTTCCGTTCCTTGCCAATTCCTGGGCATAATAAAGCAGATAATCATGATTGACATTGGTTGTATCTACTAAAAAGGCATAGCAACGTTCAGCATTGTGACTATCATTAATCCGTCTGTATGAATCGGCCAGCTTCTCGTAAATTTCATAATTACGCGGATAACTTATTAAAAGCTGTTCATACATAGTAATGGCTTTATTATAGTCGAACCGGCTATAATAAAGGTCGGCCAGCTTTTCTTTCATAACAAAATCCTGAGCTGCAACAACAGTAAAGATAAAAAGGCCTATAAATAAAAATCTTAACTTCATTTTTATGGTTTTTATTAGAAGAACCGAGGTGTAATAATTTTAGCATGAGAAAAATCGAATAAATATTGTAGCATAATTTCGTGCGAACCGCTGCTAAACGTATTCAGGTTGTTGGTCGCATATTCGTACGCATACCCGATATATAACTGATTGTTAACGCGTATTTGACCCATAAAATTCATAGAGGCAAGACTTCGGTATGAAACGCCCAAACCCAGAATGTCGTAAAACCAAACTACACCGTTTAAATCCATTTCCATCGGAGCACCGGTCACATACTTTAACAGAACTGAAGGTTGAAGCTTTAAGTCAGGGGAAACACTAAGAACAAAGCCGGATGAAACAAAATAGTGGTTGGCTAAATCGAGATTAGCAGCCTGCACAGAACCATATATAACTTTTTGCATAGTATATCCAGCAAATTGAGGTATAGATAAACCGACATAAAACTTTTTGGTATAATAATATATGCCAATACCAAAGTCAGGAAGCACATAATGATAATTTGCCTGAAACGCCGGATCGACAGTATTTTGAGAATTATCTAAATATTTGACTGACGCAAAGTCAGATCTAAGGAACCCAATTCCCATTTGCAAACCAAAAGAGAGCGATCCTTGTTCGAACCTGATTTTATAGGAATAAATTCCAGTTAGAACCGTATTACTTGTTACACCAATTTTATCAAATGCTACATCAAATCCAAGTCCAACTTTTGGGCTTTTAAACGGGGCATCAATGGACAGAAGCCCTGTTTTGGGAGCCCCCGGAATATTTAACCACTGGTCCCTGTATAGCATCGCGGCACTTAAAACATCATGTGTGCCCGCATAAGCAGGATTAAGGACTAATCCGTTAAATACGTACTGCGAATACATGGGTCCTGCTGAGCAATTATTTTTATTGAAATGCTTAGCAAAAACAAAATTATATTTAATATTCTTTTCATGGTAATTACCTGTTTATTGTGATAAAGCCTATTATTTCTTTTTGACCATTATTGAAATTGACTACGTAATAATATGTGCCGCCGGGTAATTTAGAACCAACCAGTAAGCCTGAGTTTGAAACACCATCCCAGTTATTTTGATAATGTTTACTTTCATAAACAAGGTTGCCCCAACGGTTGAATATCTGAAGCGTAACAACATATTTATCAGCGCCTTTTATGAAAAAATAATCATTTATTCCATCCCCATTGGGTGAAAATCCTTCAGATATTAATTTTTCAGGAGGGATGATAATAATTTTTACATCACTTGCTAAAGAATACTCTTTTCCATCCGATGCACTCCATTTAAATGATGTTTCTCCAGAATAACCAGTCAAAGAAATATAGGTTAGTTTATTCAGGTCAGCGCTATTAATTTCTTGCCCTTCAATTACGTTTTCACCTGATAATTGCAATGTACCAACTGTAGGTAATGTCTGTATTTGGATTTTGACTAAGGTATCATTATCAGAATCAGAAAACTTTGAAATGAAATTTGCACTTGTAAATACTAATCTTTGATTTTGGATAATTGTATCGGTTATCTCCTCAATAACCGGTGCATGATTTATCGGATTAACTTTAATAAACACATTAGCACTTAAAACAGCATAAACTGTTCCATCAAAACCGTTCCAGTTAAAGCTGGTGCTGCCGCTCCAGTTGGCGTCCGGAGCAAAAGTCAGATTATCAAGGCTGGCTGCAGGTATTTCTTCATTAATACTTACTGCTATGCCTGATAGTTCCAACTTACCATTGGCTGGCAAACTGGTAATTTTTATTTTGGTCATGCTATTGCCATCTGCATCTGAAAATGCTGATACAAAGTCAGCAATAGTAAAAGTCAATGAACTGTCTTCATTTACCGATAAGGTAAAATTACTGACAACAGGTGCATGGCTAACCGTTGTAACCTTAACAATTACATAACCCGTGGTGCAAAGCGGAGGAGTTCCATTGTCACAAACCGAATAGGTTATCGTGTCAACTCCTGAGAACCCGGTATTTGGAGTATAGGTCAACTTGCCATTAGAAGAAATAACTGCACTCCCGTGTTTTGGATTTCCTGTGATGCTTAATGTTAACTGGTTGCCATCAACGTCGGTAGCATTGGCTTTCAGGTCAACGATTGCCGGTGTGCCATCTGAAGTCGTGCTGCGAATGGTATCGGCAGTTAGTACCGGTGCATGGTTAACCAGTGTAATCTTAACAATTACATATCCCGAGGTGCAAAGCGGAGGAGTTCCATTGTCACAAACCGAATAGGTTATTGTGTCAACTCCTGAGAACCCGGTATTTGGAGTATAGGTCAACTTGCCATTAGAAGAAATAACTGCATTCCCGTGTTTTGGATTTTCTGTGATGCTTAATATTAAAGGGTTGCCATCAACATCAATTGCATTGGATTTCAAATCAACGATTGCCGGTGTGCCATCTGAAGTCGTGCTGCGAATGGTATCGGCAGTTAGTACCGGTGCATGGTTAACCGCGGTGACTGTTATGTTCACCGTGATGGTATTGCCATCGAGTGTCCCGTCATTGGCCTTATAACTGAACGAATCGCTGGTATTCATACTCCCGTCATTGATATATGTAAAGGAACCATCGGCATTCAAAGTCAGCGTGCCATGGGATGGGTCGGTGACTTTCACAGCAGTTAAGCTGT
>CAVSGB010000261.1:0-14591 GCA_963726845.1 uncultured Bacteroidota bacterium
AATGCGTCCATATTTCAAGTCGCCAACAAGAAATATATGCAGGTTTTCAAGGGTACCTTGTGTCTTTTTAATAGAATATAAATCAAGAAGTGTTTGTGTCGGATGCTGATTTGCCCCGTCGCCCGCATTGATAATTGGTACACTGGCCACTTCGCTGGCATATTTTGCAGAACCTTCAAGCGGATGTCGCATTATAATAAGGTCGCAATAATTACTCACTATTTTTATTGTATCGTTTAAGGTTTCGCCTTTCGAAACGCTTGAAGAAGTTGAGTCGGAAAAACCGATTACCTTCCCTCCCAGCCTGCTCACGGCACTTTCAAAGCTCAACCGGTCCCGCGTGGAAGGCTCGAAAAACAAGGTTGCGACAATTTTATTTTTCAGGATGTCCTGGATTGGATTTTTTTCAAATTCGCCAGCCAACTCAAGAATACGCAGGTACTCATCTTTGGTATAGTCGCTGATTGATACAAGGCTTTTGTACTTCATTTGCCAGCTTTTTATGGTTTGTTAAAATTATAGAATTATTTGCTTCTTTAAACTAAATTCGATTAACAATTGAAATAAACATTACTATTCAGGTTGTTAAGGTTTCAGACTGCCATAAGCTTATTTAATGCTTTTGGGTGTTGGGTATTGGCTGTTGGCTGTTGGGTGTTGGCTACCTGATTAAAACAAAAAGCTAAAAGCCAATAGCTAAAACCTAATTCCTTAATATCAAGTTATCATGAGAAACTTTATTAATAGCCTAAAGCCTATAAACCTGACTTCCTTAAAATCTTAACAGAATTTATTTTTTTTAATTTTTCCTGCAATTCATAAACTTTCGAATTTCTGACAGAGATATCAATAGTGCAATCCAATTCGAACTGATGTTTTAGTTGTTCAACATTCTCATCTTTTATAATCCGCATCACAAAGTCTAAAGCTTCGTATTTAAAACTAAGGTTTAAAATACTATTTTCTGTTTTTCTAACAATCGTTGCATGTTGAATTGCATCGGCAGCAGCAGATTTATAAGCATTAATCAGGCCGTTTGTTCCCAATAAAGTCCCACCGAAATATCTTACTACAACTATTAAAATATTTGTCAATTCAAACGAATGTATTTGCCCGAGTATTGGTTTACCTGCAGTGCCAGATGGTTCCCCATCATCAAAAACCCGATAGGGTTCCCCTTTAATGCCCAGAGAAAAGGCAAAGCAATGATGGCGGGCATCGAAATAATCTTTTCTTAAATTGGCAATATGCAATTTAATTTCTTCTTCCGTGAATACAGGATATGCAAACGAAAGAAACTTGCTGCCTTTATCTTTAAACAAACCTTTGGCAGGAATTTTAATAGTCTGATAAGTGTCGTCAACAGAATTTTTGATACTGTTCATATATAAAAAAAATCCCGCTAAGGCGGGATTAAATTTTTAATTTTCTTTCAATTTCTTCAATCTGATGCCTGAATGTTTTATCAGTATCAATAAGGTTATTCACTGTTTTACAGGCATGCAATACTGTTAGCATGGTCTTTCCCTCCTATTTGTGAACCTATTGTTGCAAGGGAACATTTTGTAAGACTTTTCGAAAAATACATTGCAATTTGCCGCGCCTGCACAGTTTCGCGCTTGCGTGTATTGTTGATCAATTGCTCCGCACTCAGGTTAAAATAATTACAAACTACCTTTTGTATGTAATCAATAGAAATTTCTTTCTTGGTATTTTTTATGAGCTTATCGATAATTTCCCTGGTAAGCTCAGTAGTAATTTGCCGTTTGTTTAGCGTTGATTGTGCAAGCAACGAAATAAGGGCACCTTCCAATTCGCGAACATTACTTGTAATATTGGTAGCAATGTATTCTATAACATTCTGTGGCATTTCAATACCGTCAATATAAATCTTTTTTTGAAGGATAGCCACGCGTGTCTCAAAATCGGGCAATTGCAGGTCGGCAGAAAGCCCCCATTTGAACCGCGATAAAAGGCGTTGCTCCATACCCTGTAATTCAACTGGCGGTTTGTCGGATGTCAGGATTAACTGTTTGCCTGATTGGTGCAGGTGATTAAAGATATGAAAGAAAATATCCTGCGTTTTTTCTTTGCCGCTAAATTCATGCACATCATCGATTATTAGAACATCGATCATCTGATAAAAATGAAGAAAATCATTTTTATTGTTATTCCTTACTGAATCGACAAACTGTGTCTGGAATTTGTTGGCATTTACATAAAGGACTGTTTTCTCAGGAAACCGTTCTTTTGTTTCCAAACCTACTGCCTGCGCCAAGTGGGTTTTGCCCAAACCCGATTCTCCATAAATTAACAAAGGGTTAAAGGCTGTGCCACCCGGATGGTTCGCAACTGCAAAACCAGCTGAACGTGCAAGCCTGTTACATTCTCCTTCTACAAAATTTGTAAAGGAGTTAGCAGGATTTAACCGTGGATCGATGTTCAACTTTTTTATGCCCGGAATAATGAAAGGGTTCATCACCTGATTTTCTTCGGGGTTCAAGGGCATATTAACAGGTTTGTTTTTAACTTCCGGACCTGATTTGGCTGGAAGTTTTACAGTGTAGGGCTTTTGGCTCACAGTGTCGTTATCAAGCACAATGTGGTACTCAAGCTTTACATCCTGGCCAAGTTCGCGACGGAGCGTTTTCTTAAGAATATCGATGTATTGTTCTTCGAGATATTCGTAAAAAAACGGGCTTGGAACCTGAATAGTCAAAATATTGTTTTCGAGCCTAATGGGTATAATAGGCTCAAACCAGGTTTTAAAGCTACTTCCTGGAACATTGTCCTTAATAATCTTGAGGCAATTATTCCATACAACCTGATGAATCGGAATATCCATTTTAACCATCTGATTTTAAATATACTTTGGTTTATGAGTTTCTTATAGCAATTTTGTTAAAAAAATATTTAAAAAAAAAATCAAAATACTCTTGACTTTAAGAAAAAAAGTATATTGGATTTAGTATCAATTTTTTAGGTTTTGACGAAAGGAGAAAATATTTAATAAGCTTATAATCTGATATTTATAATTGTTTTCTGCAATAACTTGTCAGAGAAATATTTACTTAATGTTATTTTTACACTAAGTTTTTATTTCTTTCCAAATACAGAAAATTGAACATATCGTTTAGGGTTCCTTTTCAAATCGGTAACCAGGCTGTCAAGATGGGAAAAACTTTTGTCCAGACTGTAATACAGTGAATCGTTGGTTATTAATTTTCCTAAAGTACCCTTGCCTTTTTTCAAATTTGAAAGCAAAAGATTGGTTTCGTCTATTGCTTCATTAAGTTTATTAACACTTGCATGTAAATTTAAATGGACAAGAGAATCGGAAAAGCTATCCATATTGCGGATTAACTCATTTAATTTCCGATTATTTTCTTTCAGGTTTTCAGTTACCGATGCAATATTTTCAAACGATGCTTTAATATACTCGCTGCTGGATTCAATAGCTTCTGTAGTTTCCATAACACTTTTTATAGAAGCATGAAGATTTTTAATTGTTGCAGAGTTAAATACTCTCATAATCGTATTTGAAAGGGAATCCATTGAATTGAGCAAATTATAAAACTGCAGTTTGTATGGCTCGATTTGCTGCGCGACTGAAATTTCAACATCCCCACGCAATGTATCACCGACGTTCATGTATAAATCATTTGAAGAGAAAATAAGCTCAACAGCTTTTGTCCCCATCAAATCGACACTATAAATCCGTGCAAGTGATCCTTTCGGAACTAAAATATCTTTTTCAATAGCAAGTTGTACATGCAATTTTTTTAATGTTTTGTCAGAAAATTCAATGTTACTAACATGCCCTACTTTATATCCTTTTATAAATACCCCATTTGCTTCCTTTAATCCGCTGACATCATTATAGATTACACTATAGTTCCTTTTGTTACTAAAAAAATTTTTCCCCTTCAAGTAATTAACACCCCATATCATGGCCCCAATTGCTAGCGCCATAATAATTCCAATTTTAATTTCTTTTTTCACTGCAAACCGGAGTATTTTATATTACTTCAAATTTAATTCAATATTTACTGGATACCAATTGTTCTTTACTCTTTGTTCTTTACTCTTTGTTCTTTCTTTATAACATCATTTAAAGAGATCAATTTGCCGTTTCTTAAAGCAACAATAAATGCTTTCGGGTAATATTTTTTAACTTTTTTATTAAACGCCAATATTTCATTGTAATTGCTGTCGCTGCTTACAAAATATTTATAATTATCCACGAAATGCATTTCTTCAATTTTTTTAAAACCTTCAATTTCTTTACACTTCTTAAATTGTTTCGAATTTAAAGGCACTTTTTGGGATGATGAAAGAATCTGAATCTTGAATATTATTGTATCATTTCGTTTATCGTGTTTAACAGTATCAACCTGCCTTATTTCATGTTTTTCCTGGATGGCAACCAGGCCATTTTTCGCAGATGCGCTTTTACTTTCAATTTGATTTTTATAATCGGCAAATGCCTTGTAAATAGCCGAAGCCAATTTTAACTGTCCAGCTTCTGAATTAAGAAATTTTTCTTCTTCGGGATTGGAAATATAACCAGTTTCAATGAGAACACTTGGCATGGTAGTTTTCCAAAGAACCAGGAAACCGGCTTGTTTAACCCCTCTGTTTGCCCTTTCGGCCGATTTTTCAAGTTTGTTTTGAATATATCCTGCAAATTCGAGGCTTTGTGACAGATGCGTATTCTGCATTAAGGTAAAAATAATAAACGACTCGGCAGAATTGGGATCGTATCCTTCGTAATGCACTGAATAATCTTTTTCGTAAGCAATCACAGCATTTTCTTTTTTGGCCACTTCCATGCTTTTCTCTTCGGTATGCAAGCCCATTGCATAAGTTTCTGAACCATAAACAAAATGATTAGTATTCGCATTGGCATGAATCGAGATAAATAAATCTGCACTGTTTTTGTTGGCTATTTCTGCCCTTTCGTGCAAGGGGATGAACTTATCATCGTTTCTTGTAAAGATGACTTTTACGTCTTTAAGGTTTTCATTAATAAGTTTGCCAAGCTTTAAACCTATTGCAAGCACAACATCTTTTTCCTTAGTCTTTGTGCCCGACGCACCCGGATCTTCACCGCCATGTCCGGGATCAATAACTACAGTCTTCAATTTTATGTTTTCGTCAATAGCATAAATATTCATGCAACATAAACCAAGAAGGGAGATCAATAATAAAATATTTTTAAACCTGCTCCGTTTATTTTCAGGTGAAGAAATACATCTGTATTTAATGCCCACAAAAATATAATTTAGTTAATTATTAATTTATGTTTTACAACTTCATTTTATTAGTTGCCGGCAACGCACATGGCATGTGCACATACCTGCCAGCGGATTTTCATCATGATAATATCGATTTTTTAAGATATATTAATGCATTTAGTCTTTGTACCAATTAATTTAAAGTTCTATATGATGAGGGTTCATCTATCTATTCAAATTTTAATTAGCTTTGGGCGTTTTTTTCAAACTCCCGGGGAACCATTAGACCTTTGATTTTGATCCCGGTCAGAAAAAATGGCAAATTACATTTTCCCTTTATTAGCTTGGGAAACGATTTGATTCTTATGGACAAATTTATAATAAACTTGCATATTTTTAGATCTAAAAAAGTTTTTATTATAGCAGTCATTTTCAGCTGCTTTTTTTTGCATACCAATATTTACAGCGAAGATACCATTAGTTATTCAAAGCCCGATAGCGCTTTTATTTCCAATACAATCGACAGTATTTCAACAGATAGCTTAACCATTATCAGAAAGGACTCAATAAAATCCGATTCCATTAAACATGCCAGGAAGCGTAAAAAGCAAGCTATCGAGGATCCGGTAAAATACTCGGCCAAAGATTCGTTATTTTACGATTTGGAAAATAAAAAAGTCCATCTTTTCGGAGATGCTGTTGTTACTTACCAGGATATTGAGCTCAAGGCAGCTTACATAGAGTTCGATATGGGCGACCAAACAGTTTTTGCAAAAGGGATGCCCGACAGCGCTGGAAATTTGCAGGGCAGCCCAAAATTTAAAAAAGGAAATGAAACTTTCGATGCTCATTGGATGAGGTACAATTTTAAAACACAAAAAGGTTTTATTTATTTTGTAAAAACAAAACAGCAGGATGGCACCCTGATTGGCGATTCGACAAAGCGCAATGCAAACGGGCAAGTACATATACATGGTGGTACATATTCAACATGCGATTTAGACCACCCTCATTATTATATCGGGCTGACCAAGGCAAAATCAATTCCCGGCGACAAAATAGTTTCAGGGCCTGCATACCTTGTTGTTGCTGATATTCCTTTGCCAATTGTACTTCCTTTTGGATTCTTCCCAAATACTACAAAAAATTCGTCGGGAATTTTAATCCCTACATGGGGCGAAGAGCCCAACAGGGGTTTTTTCCTTAGCAACGGTGGATTCTATTTTGCAATAAACGATTACGTAGATGCAGATGTCATAGGTAATGTTTACTCTAAAGGCAGCTGGGGGGCAAAGCTAACAACAAATTACAGGGAGCGGTACAAAATGTCTGGCAGCTTCTCATTCGACTACGAGGTATATGTAAATGATGAAAAAGGCATGCCGGATTATTTCATTCAAACCGACTATAAAGTTAACTGGAACCATAGGCAGGATACGAAAGCAAATCCTTACCAGTCTTTTACAGCCGCCGTCGATTTCGGATCATCGAGTTTTGACCAACGCCATAGTTACGATATAAACAGTATTATGACAAGTGACCGACATTCTTCAATTAGCTATTCTTACCGTTGGACAAACTTTAACCTGAGCGGTAGTTTGGATGCACATCAGAATATTAACACAAAACAGGATAACCTGACACTTCCCAGTTTCTCTTTAAATTCGGTACCCCTATATCCATTCCGTAAAGCTGAAAGTTCAGGTGAATTTAAATGGTACGAAAACATTACAGTTTCATTCACTTCAAATTTACAGAATACCATTACTAATGTCTACGATTCTTTGCTTTTTACTAAACAAGTATTCAAAAATATGAACAATGGATTGCAACATTCCATCCAACCCAGTATTCCGTTTAAGCTAAGCAAGTATTTTACCTTCACACCAAGCATTTCATATAATGGCGCAGTCAATACACAATCGCATATTTTGATATACAACCCTTCTGAAATCGATCCTGTTACAAGAACACCCGGTAAAATCGATACCATTAATAATTATGGATTGCAGTATGCTTATGCTTATTATCCATCGGCATCGTTGAGTACCAACCCTAAATTATATGGGATGTATATGTTCAGCAATTCAAAAATTAAGGCTATCAGGCATGTTATGTCACCTTCAGCAGGTATCACATTTACACCAGACGTAAGCAGTTTTATACCAAATTATTACCGGACACTTTATTTGCCCGACAATAAAAGGGTTGATTATTCAATATTCGATGGCCGTTATGGTGGCACACCTTCACCATCCCGTGGCAAAAACGCCAGTATTTCGCTTGCGCTCAACAACACTTTTGAAATGAAATACACCTCATCGACTGATACTTCCAGTGAGGTCAAAAAAATTGTCCTGCTTAAAAGCTTAAATTTCTCGACAAACTACAATGTTTTTGTACCTGGCGACACATGCCATTTACAGCCAATTAATATGACTGCCAGTTCAGCATTGTTCAGCGATAAACTGAATTTAAATTTTAGTGCAAATTTTAATCCGTACACTTTTGCAGAATATACTACTGCATATAAGCAAAAAATTATAGCCGGGTTAAGATATTTTGAATTTGATAGTAAAGATCACAAACTGGCAAGGTTAACTTCAGCAGATTTTACCTTAGGCACGAGCTTTTCATCACCTGAAGGCAAAAAAAACGATACCCAAACATCAAACCCACAGCCCCAAACACCCAGCGTACCAAATAACCCAAATAACCCGAACAACCAGTTTAACCAACAACAGGTGAATTACGATATACCCTGGTCAACGAAAGTTGATTATGGCTGGCATTACACGAAACCCGGAAATGAATCAGCCTTAACCCAGACTTTAGGGCTTTCCGGCGATTTAAGCGTAACAAAAAAATGGAAGGTTAGTGTAAGTTCCGGCTACGACTTTACAAACAAAGCAGTAACAATAACCAGGTTTACCATAAACAGGGCACTTCATTGCTGGGAAATGCATTTTAACTGGGTACCGTTCGGAAAATATACAATGTACAGCTTCACGATAAATGTTAGAGCTTCTATTTTAAAAGATTTGAAATATACACAACAATCAACATACCAGGACAAGTTGCAATAAGCAATAAAATTTCAAGCGCCACCATGATTTGATGACGCTTGAAACTAAACCAAAATTAACCCTAAAAAACTAATGAAAAAAATTAACCAGCATTTAATATTAAACGAATTTCAACAGAAAAAGTTCAATTAATAATTTTTTAAAATATAAAATAAACAAAAATAAATTATTAAAAATCAATTCTGTATTTTTCTAAAACGGGACTTTAATAAAAATATTATATCACCTATATATATTTATAAGTCCTTAGATGTGTAGTTAAGAATCCTAATTTATAAAAATCGAACAAAAAGAGGCTAATTATACCTGATATTAATATCTTCCTGATAAGAGGGCCAAACAAGAGGTATAATAATTTAATGAAGCTTTTTAATTTCAAGTCCTGAAATTTTTCGTAATAATCAGCAATTTTCACATCCTCGATAAATCGTGGATTATAGTTAACATAATCCAGGATGTAAGCGAGATTTATCAGGGCAATCTCTGTTTTTTCAATATATTCTTCATTAGTTTCGAGATATCCGTTTAGAACAGGATTATCTATATGGCCGATAGAAATTTTCCTGTTTTTAAGCTGAAACCCAAACAACGTATCTTCATGCCCGTAAGTAGAAATAGTTTCATCGAACCTTACATTTTCAAAAACACTGCGGTTTATGACGAAATTATTTGTCATAAACGACTTACCCGGATATATCTGCCTGGTTTCAACTGGTTGACTTTCTTTAAAACAACCATATTTCCATCGCAACAAATATTGTTTCGAGGGTTTTTCGGCATTATAAATACGGCCACCACATAAAACACTACATTCTGAATTTTTTACTGCTTCAATATAATTTTTTAAGAAATTGTCAGACACGATAGTTGAGTCGCAATCGAGAAAACACAAATATGGATATTTTGTAAACGAAAGGAATAAATTTCTGATTTTCGACCTTCCGATGTTTTCTTTCAACTCAATAAAACGACCATATTGATTGCAAACGTCTTTATTCATTTTTATAAACTGTTCATCAGAACTATCATCAATGCAAACAATTTCGTAAGGTTCATTAATTAATTCGGCCTGTTTATGCAACTTTTCAATAAGTTCGGTTATATTGAAATTATAAACCGGAATACAAATTGATAACATAAATGATTTTTTAACAAAAGAAAAGAATTTTACCCACAAACCCAATAAAATTGTGCAACAAAATTAAAAGCCACTTTATCATCCCTTTTTATTATTTTAGCCATAAATATTTTATCTCTATTTTTTATTATAAGTTTTTATTTTTTAGGTACTTACACATAAAACGCCCTATCGTATAAATATCCTTGTTGCGAATGATAGTGCGTAGGTGTCTCAAATAATAATTTTTAACTCAAATACCCAGGCTATCCATCAAAAATATGTACGAATTCATAAAAATCATATTAAAAAGACTAATCCCGGCAGGTTTCCTGATTGAAAATGAAGAATTGATGCGAAAATTAATATTCCTGGTTTTTTATAAAGGTAAAAAATATCATTGTAATATATGCAACAAAGGGCTTAAGCGCTTTGTACTTTTAAATATTGGTGAGCTAATTTGTCCAAGTTGCGGAAGTTTGGGAAGAAACTGGAGACTTTGGGATATCTTACAGGTAGAACTTAAGAATGAAATCCGGATATTAGATTTTTCACCTTCGCGATGCATTTATCGCAGGTTAAAAAAGGTAAAAAGCATAAATTACATTAGTACTGATTTTGCCGGAGAATTTTTATCGGATTATAAATTCGATATTACCAAAATAAATTCATCCTCCGGAAGTTTCGATTTAATAATTTGTTATCATATTCTCGAACATATTCAAGATGATATGCTGGCAATAACAGAACTGAAAAGGGTTTTAAAACCCGGTGGAAAATGTTATATTCAAACCCCTTTCAAGGAAGGTGAAATTTATGAGGATACTAATATTACTGACCCAAATGAAAAGAAAAAACATTTCGGGCAAAAAGACCATGTCAGGATTTATTCAGTAGAAGGTTTAAAAAACAGGATTGCAAAATGCGGACTTTCTGTTGAATTGCTTAAATTCGAAAATAAAAAAGATAATTACTCAGGATATAATGAAATTGAGCATATTTTATTGGTAAAATAAAGAATTGAATAACTAAATCTGAATTAAAAAAAATGAAAATTATTAAAACCCTATTGTTGTCATTAATTGCTATTTGTCCATTAAAGGCAGTTGAAACCAGTTGCAGGCTCGAATTCAATTTCAAAGGCCTGGAAAACAAAAAAATTGTTTTAGGATACGAATATGGCAATAAGCAAATCGTTCTCGATACCATAAAGCTCAACAGCGAAGGCAAAGGATATTATGCTTCCAAAACAAGATTAATTGGCGGGATATATGTTGTTGTATTCCCTAATCAGAAATATCTTGAAGTATTAGTTAACGATGAACAATTTTTCACGATAAATAGCGACACATCAGATTTGGTGAAAAACTTAACCATCGAAGGTTCTGAAGAATCGGAATTATTCAGGCAATACCAGGTACAGGCGAATGAATTGAATAAAAAAGAAAACATAAATAAAGATAATAACCAGCCTGAAATTGTCCCAAATAAACACCCTTCACATGCAAATTTGGAACAAAAAAAACAGTTGGAAAAATTTACTTCTAAAATAATATTGGAAAAACCCAATACATTTCTTGCATCCTATCTTAAAATGCAAAAAGAACCTGATGTACCGGAAAATATGACACTGCAACATCCAACACACAATAAAGAAGCTTTTCTTAAGAGATATCAATATATTAAAAATCATTATTTTGATAATATTCAATTTCAGGATATTCGTTTACTTCGTACACGATTAATCTATGAAAAGCTTGAATACTATTTTAACAAGCTGGTAACACAGGATGCTGACAGCCTGATTGCATCGACCAATTATGTAGTAAGCCTGACCAAAGGAAACGATGAAGCAAACAAATTTGTGCTGAATTTTCTATATATTAATTTCAGGAATACACGAAACCCCGGCCAGGAAAAAGCCTTGGTTTACCTTGCTGATAATTATTATTTAAACGGTAAAGCCCCCTGGGCAGAAAAAAATTTTATCAAACTTCTCAAAGCTAAGACCGACATGCTTCGCCCTACTTTATTAGGCAATATTGCGCCGAATATTGAGATGCAAACCCTTGATGGAAAACCAATAAAGTTAAATGACATAAAATCTGACTTTTTGATTGTATATTTCTGGTCCCCAGATTGTCCAAAGTGCAAATCTGAAATAACAAAAATTTACAGTATTTATAATAATTACAAAAGCAAGGGTGTGCAAGTGTTTGCCGTTTATACGCACGCAGATAAAGAGATGTGTATAAACTTTCTGAACGAGAAAAAAATTGATTGGACAAATGTGTATGATCCTTTGCTAAAGAGTAATTTCGTAAAGCTTTACAACGTAAATAACACTCCTAAATTATACCTGTTAGATAAAGAAAAAAAGATTATTGCAAAAAATTTATATTCATTTCAATTGGAACAATTTTTTAAAGAAAAGTTGAAATAAACAATAGACAGTTTTTCGACTACTATAAATTTTACCTGTTCTCAACCAATATATACTGAACTGAATATGCAGGCGAACTAATAATAATATCATTATTGACTAGTGCAGAAAATGCTTTAATATTTTCTAAATCATTAATTGGGCCACCAGTATTATAGTCCGGCTTGTGCCCGTTCACAAAAACACATTGAGAAAATTGACCATTGTCTTTGCCACCGGTCAATGAATAAAAATAGTAGCGTTGTCCAAAAGCAAAATTTGAAATATCCAATCTCATTACTTCATCTTTTTCGCCTTTATTAACAATGACAATTCCTGCATGTCCCGATCCAAACCTGGAAGCAAAACAAACAACGTCAATGTTTCCGGCAACTGAAGATGAAACAAAATGGTCCCCGAAAAATCTTTGGAAATAATACATATAAAAATAAGCAGGCCTGGGGTTCCAGCGCGGAACTCCTGGTTCATCGCCATAATTAAACATACCATGATCATTGCCTTTTTCGTACCTGTTAACTAAATCCCAACGACAGGCTTCGCCATAGTTGTTTTTCGCCAACTCGCCCAAAACAAGCGCCGCATGCATACCACTAATAAAAGAACATGACTGTTTGGAATTAACGGCAAAAATATTCCATTCTGTGAGCGCAACAGGTTTTGTTTTAATTCTAAAATCAGCACACATTTTTTTCATGTAGCCCATCATATCGGAACATTCTTTTTCAGCTGAATTGAGTATTGTTGCCGGTGTCGAATTTTCATTATACGGCGTAAAATAACTATGAACGATAAAAAAATCGGCATAATCGCTAATCGTTCTAAAAACTTCCTCGTTCCAGTTTGCCTCGATTTGGTTATACCACGATTTTCCTTTTTCGAGTTCATCTGTCACAACACCAATTTTAATTTCTGAGTTAATTTCTTTCGCGGCAGCGCGCATGGAATCGGCAAAAATTTTAAAGTGTTTTCCATACAGCTCTCCCGATATTATTCGCGGCTGATGATCCTTATTCACTAAAGTATCTATTATAAAGCCGGCTTCCCAGGGTGCAAAATTTTCATTCCCTACTTCCCAGAATTTTGTACGGCCTTTATCATATCGCACCCAGTCTGCTGCCAGATGTGCAGCAGTTTGTACAGGCGTAATGCCTGTTCCATAGCGGGCATATCCATAATTAACACAAATAATCCCTTCACTTTTTGTTTGTTTGAGCAAAAGATAATAATTGTCTATCGATAAGGTTGATGAATCCTGGTTTTTGCCGTACCAGTACTCAACAGGTTGTAATTTTCTATCAATAAATACAGAATCGCGAACATCTGCAGGACGTTTACCTTTTTCAGCATTCCAGAAATAAGTATTGCTCAAATTTCCACCAGGGCAACGAATAATTTTGGGCGACAAATCGCTTATATACTTCATCAGCTTTGGCTGCGTGACTATCTGGGTCATATAAGGATTTGAATTGTTGCCATATATATAGTTGGAAACTTTGGCAATAGTATCTTTATAATTAATTGTTACCACAACTGTAGGCTTTTCAGCAGGTTTTTGTGTTTCTTCAAAATTAGGTATCCTGGCAATTTTGGGTTTAAAATTATCAAGGAAAAAACCTTGTGTGTCCTGCGCTTTTATTAAGTTGTATGATATTAATAAAAAGATTAAAAAATTAAAAAGAATTTTCATTCGAATATATTTAGGTTAAACATTTAATAATATTACAATTGATTCGAATGGAACATCCATGTTATATTAATATCCTTGTTGTGAACGCAAGTGCATGGATGTTTCATTTTGTTGGTATTGATTTATTTATTTTTATGATTTTCGGTTCCTGTCCCCTGTTTCCTTGATTCAATATTAAATCGATAAATATTCCTCTATTTATACCTGTACAATTTCACTTTTTGGATTCCCCATTCACCGACAGGAATGCGCAAATGTCTGCCCTGATGGTCCTGGTCGCCATTCATCCTGCGGCCTGAAACCCATTTACTGTTAACAAAACTACCTTCATCAATAGAAGTTATTCCTGTAATGGGATCGCCAGGCGAATTTGGTTCGAATGTAATTACAATTCCTGTTCCTGCAACAATATATTCGTCAGTTCCGGTAGAAATAATAATACATCCTGAAACAGGCCAGGTATCGTCTTTGGCTTTAGGCGACCATCCCAAAGTATATTCATGGGACACATGTAACAAGTAATTGCCAGCTTTTATATTTTGTGTTGGATTGTCTTTATCGGTAACCGAACCTACAATATTTCCTTTGCCTTGTTTTTCTGCAATAAGTGGCGATAATTGAGAAAGCAGGCTGTAGCTTTTTGTTAATGGTTCTTTCTCAGGGTTGTCTGTCAATTCAATTGAAAATGGGCTAAATCCCATTGCATCGTGCTGGCCAAAAACATAAAAAACCTGTGCTGCGTTTTGTTCGCCTTTGGCAATCTCCGGAACAAAAACAGGGTTTCCAATTTTTTGATATTTCTGGCACCATTGCTGAAAATTGGCCTGGTAAATATCGGGCGAAAAAATATCGATTGAAGGCGCTGCAGCATGCCAAATATCAAGCAAATGGGGTAATGGCCCTTGCCTTGGATATTTGCCGGGTTTTAAACCAGGCTTATTCAATGCGGCATTTACATACATTGGGATTGGATATTCAGCCTTGCCGGCTTCAGCGACCTAGTATAATTGGCCAAATATGA
>CAVSGB010000262.1:0-93511 GCA_963726845.1 uncultured Bacteroidota bacterium
GTTGAAGCACGCCCTGGCTCAGGTTGAGCCGGTCGCCCGCAAATCGAGACAAAGTATGGGCCGTTGACCCAACTGCGAATCCTGGGCGTCAGGCCCCATCAGCGCGGAGCGAAAGACTCCTGCTCGGCGCGGTAGCCGGGAGTCTGCGCATTGGCCAGATTGGAGGCCGCGATATCCAGAGCCTGAGTACGCGCCACCAGCCCGGTCATCGCCGCATCGTATCCACTGTCCATTGGGACCTTTCCTGCTGCACAGGAAGGACTTGCCGGTGGAGGACCGGAAGAGACTTAGAAGTGATTAGAAGAGCATCAGAATTGGATCAAGACGGGAATATGGATCAGGAGACGGGGTTAGGAGTTAGGGATTTGGGGTTAGTAGTTCGGGAACAGTGGCCGGGTGTTTGGACTGTAAACAGACCACTGTTCACTGACCACTGTTCACTGTTTTACTGCAGGCCATCGCAGATGATAGTGACATCGAAGCTAGCGTCGTCGAAATGGTACGTGTGGTGGAGCTTGAACTCGGGAGCCTGCACGTGGAGTTTGTAATCCTGCCCGGTGATCACGGCGGGAATCGACAGGCCGCATTGGCCGCCAGATCTCTGTATGGCCAGGGGGCGAGTGCCGAATTTGTAGCAGCTACTACAATTCAATTGGCTTCTGTTCTTGGGTTGCCTGTAAGTACTACCCATGTATTATCTTCAGGAGTAGCCGGCTCAATGGTAGCTACAAAAGGTTTAAAAAACCTGAGGATGAAAACTGTTAAAAATATTCTTGTCGCCTGGCTAATTACCTTACCAGTAACAATTGTATTGTCAGGCTCCATATTTCTTTTATTACGTTGGTCAATGTCTTAAGGTTTATTCTTAAAGTTTAAAATATAATAGCCTTCCTTCTTATGGTGTTTTTGATAAATCTCATTTATTTAATTTAATTTAAAAGCAGACATTTCAATATCTGCAGCACTTTTTCCAATCCGGCCTTTAACATTGTTTAAATTGATGATATCATTTTCAGAGATTAATTTTTTAGCGCCATTTATTTCCATAATATTATCCAGTAAATTACAAAACTATCTCTTTATTAATTTACTGATATTAAACGGATATTAATTAATTGTCAAAATAAAATGACGGATTTTATTATTTTAGGTAAGGCAAAATTAAACTATCAAAAAACTTACTTGTGCCAACTATTACATAATAAATCTTATTACTTAACATAAACTTAATATTAACAAAACTATTACTTTATATATGAAAAGTTTCTTTGCATTAGTATTAAACCAATAAAAATTTTAAAATATGAAAAAATTTACCAGGTTCATTCAATTATTAGCTCTGGGTTGCCTTTTGACCCCTGCTGTTGCTAATGCGCAAGATGCAGATTTCAAACCGTCCGGTAATCTATCGGGTTATGTTTTTGGCGATTACTATTATATGGTCCATGCCGACTCCTTGGGCAGGGGCGCTGGAAATGTCCAGTACAAACCGTATTCAACTCAATCTACTTTAACACCTGCTATTCCAACTTCTACTACTATTGTTTATAAAAAAGGAACAACAACTGATAGTCTTGTTAAATTGAACACTACGAAAAATAACATTCTGGGTTCAGGCCTTAGCAATAATAAAGGTACCAATGCTTTTCAAGTCAGGCGGTTTTACCTAGCATACGATTACAATTTTGCCCCTAAGTTCACAGCTTCTGCTACTTTAGCTGATGAACAGAACTTAGATGCAGGAGGCAATAATACTGTTTATTTGAAATATGCTTATGTAAAATGGGCCGATATTTTTCCAAAAAGCAATTTAATAATCGGCCAGCAACCAACCCCTTCATTTGCCACTACACCATTTGGTACTGAGCCTTTGTGGGGATATCGTTCAATTGAAAGGACCATAATGGATATACACAACAACGATGCCTCCAGCGACCTGGGCGTTGCCTTAACAGGCGATTTATGGAGGGGCATGTCGGGCGACACACTCAAACCAAACCTTATCGGGTATATGGTTCAGATTGGGAATGGAAGCTCTGCAAAACCTGAAAATGATGGTTATAAAAACATCAGGTGGACAGCCTATGCAAGTTTAATGCAGCAAAACCTTACATTTGGTTATTATGGCGACTTCCACACAACCAATATTGGTACTGTAAATCAATCTGCAAGTACTTTTAAAGTTTATGCCAACTTAAAAATTAAAAATATTTTCAAAATCGGCGGTGAATTATTTACCCAGAATTGGAAAAATTGCGCTACTTATAAAACTGGTGCCACTACTGCTAATGAAGATATCAATATTATGGGATGGTCGGTATTCGCTTCAGGAAAAATCGTAAAAAAACTTAATTACTATGCAAGAATGGATATGTACAATCCTGATACTAAATATAACAAAAATAAAATATATACTGCTATTACTTCAGCTCCAATCTCACCTTCATGGAGTTATGTACAAGCAGGAGCATCAGGCTTAACGCCATTTTCACTTAGTCCAGGCACTAACCAGGCAGCAGTATTTTCAACTCAAACTTTCTACACTTTAGGCTTCGATTATACTCCTGTAAAAAGGTTACACATTATGCCAAACCTTTGGATAACCCAGTTTAACAGCATGGCTAATGTATCCGGCACAGCAAAATTGGCCAAAAGCGATTATGATTTAGTTCCACGCATAACTGTCTATTGGATTTTCAATGGTTCGAAGAGTGTGAACAATAATGGTATGGATAATTAATATTAAAATAATTGGTGCAATATATCTATCGTTCTTCTTTTCCAAATTTATGTTCAAAGCCGGGTAATTAAATCTTGTTAGTGTTTATATTATCCGGCTTCCTTTTCAATTGTAGTTATTGTTAAACCGACAAGCTTAATAATAACTTAACATTCGCATAAAGTTCAATTAATAATCAAAAAGTTACTTTACCTTAAAATTAAATTACTATGAAGAAATTATTAATTTCATTGGCAATCATTGCTGTAGCAGGCGCTATAGTAGCACAAACTGCTAAAGTTACATGTAAAATCAAAGGCAGCGATACCTGTTTGCCACTTGGCCAAAAAGAAGCCGAATCGTTTATGAAAAAAAATAGCGGTTCATCTATCACCGTAACAGGTGGTGGTTCAGGAGTGGGTTTTGCTGCTTTAATTGATGGCACAACCGACATAGCCGAAGCATCGCGCGGTATTAAAATGGAAGAAAAAATGAAACTGAAAGATGCCGGGAAAGATTATAAAGAAACAGTTGTTGCTATGGACGCCCTTTCGGTAATTGTTCATCCTTCGAATAAAATCAACCAGTTAACACGCGAACAACTGGAACAAATTTTTACGGGCAAAGTTACCAACTGGAAAGAAGTTGGCGGCGCCGATTTAAAAATTATTGTCTATTCGCGCGAATCGAGCTCAGGCACCTTTGAATTTTTCAAAGAACATGTTTTGCTTAAAAAAGATTATACAGCAAGCGCTATGTTAATGCCTGCAACAGGCGCAATTGTGCAGTCAGTTAGCCAAACCGAAGGAGCTATTGGTTATATTGGATTGGCTTATGCCGATAAAACCGTAAAATCGCTTAAAGTTTCTTTTGATGGTAAAACATTTGTAGAACCGACCATGCAAAATGCAATGAACAAAACTTATCCGATTACCCGTCCATTGTACTTTTATTACTTAACAAAAACCGAACCTTCTGTTAAACCTTTTGTTGATTTCATATTATCAGCCGAAGGCCAGAAAATAGCAAAAGATGAAGGTTATGTACCGTTAAAATAACAGAAAAAAAAGCCTCACCCAACCCTCTCCAAAGGAGAGGGTTAAAAAGGTGTCTGGCTTGCTTAAAGCAATTTTTTAATTAAACTGCGCGTTACAATTTCTCCCCTCTCTTTTGGAGAGGGGCTAGGGTGAGGCTAATGAAACGATTTAGAAAACAATTAGAAAAATTTGTAGAAGGGATACTGTTCGCGAGCAGCACAGTTACCGTAATTACTGTTTTTTTTATCATCATTTTTTTATTTAAGGAAGGGTTGGGCATTTTTAATTCTGAACCTATTGAACAACATTATAGTTTAATGGTAAATAGCGACAACCCTGTAAAAACAATTAAATCAAGACAAATAAGGGATATTTTCAACGGAAAAATTACCAATTGGAAAGATGTAGGGGGAAATAACGATTCGATTATTTTACTCAATATTAACGAAATTCCGAAATATTATACCGATGATCAAATAGGGAGTAATTTTGAAAACCTGGCTGCAAGGGTCGATGAGTTTGTAGTGCATCACCGTGCAGTCTTGGCATATTTTCCTGAAAGTTTTATCCCTAAAAATTTTCACGGGCGAAAAATCCCGGTTTCAAAAGTATCCATTAAAGAATTTATACTTGGCCGTGAATGGTTTCCAACTTCCACACCTGTTGCGCTATTTGGGGTACTCCCATTAATACTTGGGACACTTTTAGTGAGTATCGGGGCAATAATCCTGGCTTTGCCCATTGGACTGGTAACTGCAGTTTATATGTCGGAAGTTGCAGATGAAAGGTTCAGGCGGATTATGAAACCTGTTATTGAATTGTTGGCCGGAATACCTTCCGTGGTATATGGATTCTTTGGATTGGTAGTACTGGTCCCCTTAATTCAAAAAACGTTTAACCTTCCTGTTGGAGAAACAGCTTTGGCGGGTTCAATAATACTGGCCATTATGGCGCTCCCGACAATTATTACAATCTCAGAAGATGCATTGCGGACAACCCCCCAATCGTTAAAAGAAGCTAGCCTGGCATTGGGGGCCAATCGTTGGCAAACATTGGTACGGGTAGTTGTTCCTTATGCCAAATCGGGGATTACAGCGGCTTCCATTTTAGGCATTGGCCGGGCTGTTGGCGAAACAATGGCAGTGTTAATGGTTACGGGGAATGCAGCAGTTATGCCAACTTCATTTCTTGAGCCTGTGCGCACAATCCCGGCAACCATAGCAGCAGAGCTTGGCGAATCTCCTTTTGGCGGCACTCATTTTAAAGCGCTTTTTGCTTTGGGCATTATCCTGTTTATTATCACCATGGGTTTTAACCTGATAGTAGATTCGATGAAAAATAAGAAATTATAAAACCGGGCTCCGGTCTCCGGAAACCGGAATCAAGAGTCCGCACAATAAAATTAAAATGACCAAAAAACAAATACAACAGGCAATAGCATTTAATTCGTTCAGGATTGTTAGTTTTTCAGTAATTGCAATTCTTTTTATTATTTTGGGGTTTATTGTCATCCGCGGATTTTCAGCATTAAGTTGGGATTTCATTACAAAAATGCCGGAAGACGGGATGACAAAAGGAGGAATTTTACCGGCAATAGTCGGGACTTTTTGTCTCATTATCGGAAGTATGGTATTTGCTTTCCCGATAGGCGTTATGTCGGGTATTTATACCAATGAATACCTGAAAGATTCTCCATTTAAACGTTTCTTACGAAAAATGACCGACAACCTTGCCGGGGTCCCTTCTATTGTTTTCGGGCTTTTTGGAATGGCATTGTTTGTCAACACGCTTAAATTCGGCGATTCAATTATTGCTGGTTCTCTTACACTTGGATTAATGGTGCTGCCGGTAATTATCAGAACCACAGAAGAAGCATTAAAATCTGTTGACGACTCGTTGCGTATCGGTAGCTATGCACTCGGTGCAACAAAAATGCAAACCATTAGAAAAGTGGTTCTGCCAATTGCTTTCCCAAATATTTTAACCGGGTTAATTCTTTCGGTCAGCCGTGTTTCGGGAGAAACAGCGCCTATTTTGTTTACAGTTGCTGCATATTTTTTACCAAGGCTGCCTCACAGCATTTTCGACCAGGTTATGGCCTTGCCTTACCATTTGTATGTATTAACCACCAGCGGGACGAATATTACGGAAACAAGGCCTATTGCTTATGGAACTGCGCTGGTATTGATATTAATAGTTTTAATTGTGAATTTATTGGCCAACTGGTTAAGAAGAAGTATGAATAAAAGATGATTTTTAAGTAAGGAGACGGGAGTCAGGAGAATGAAATCCGGGAAAGAAGAAAAAGAAGAATAAAATACTTTATCCCGTTTCTGGAAACCGGACTCCGGATTCCGGCTTTCTAAAAATAAAAACTATGTCCAAAGTAAAAGTAGAAGTTAAAGATTTAAATTTGTATTACGGTGATTTTCACGCGCTGAAAGCGATTAATTTTAAAGCTACTGCAAATACAGTAACTGCATTCATCAGCCCATCAGGGTGCGGTAAATCCACACTGCTTAGGGTTTTTAACAGGATGAATGATTTGATTGATGGGGTTAAAATAACGGGAAAAGCATACATTGATGATGAGAACATTCACAAGAAAAATATTATAGTAGATGAACTGAGGAAAAAAGTGGGGATGGTTTTCCAGAAGCCAAACCCTTTTCCAAAATCTATTTTCGAGAATGTGGCTTATGGCCTGCGTGTAAATGGGATCACCGATAAGCATTTTATTCATGAAAGGGTCGAAACATCAATTAAAAATGCTGCATTATGGGACGAAGTAAAAGACAAGTTAAAAAAGTCGGCTTATGAATTGTCCGGTGGCCAGCAACAACGTTTATGTATTGCCCGCGCACTGGCAATAGAACCATCTATTATTTTAATGGACGAACCTGCTTCAGCGCTCGATCCCATTTCGACCGGCAAAATTGAAGATTTGATTTACGAATTGAAAACCCGATATACAATAATCATCGTTACCCATAACATGCAACAGGCAGGAAGGGTGAGCGATTATACTGCATTTTTTTATCTGGGCGAACTTATCGAATGGAACGAAACAAAGATTATGTTTACAAGCCCAGGTGACACAAGAACGCAGAATTATATAACAGGGAGGTTTGGATAGAAGAAGAGCCCCCTAATCCCCCGAAGGGGGACTAAAAGACATTTTTTAAAAATTAATGTTGAATATTAACTTTGATAAAACCAAATAAACTTAAAGCCCTCCTTTTCTTCCGCCCCTCTCCTTTTGGAGAGGGGACGGGGGTGAGGCTGGGTTGGGGAGGCCACTAAAATGACACACTTAGATACCGAACTTAAACAGCTAAAAACTGATTTGATCGAGATGTGGACACTGGTAATTAACCAGCTTTCCAAGTCACGTGAAGCGTTGGCAGAATTTGACAAAGAGCTGACCAGTGAAGTTTTTGCACTCGAAAAACAAGTAGATGCTTTCGAGTTAAAGCTGAATACAGATTGCGAGAATATTCTTGCACTGTTCAATCCCCTGGCAAACGATCTCCGGTTGGTACTTGCGGTAATGCGCATCAATTACGACCTTGAACGCATAGGCGATTATGCCAGGTTTATTGCCAGAATGGTAAGTGAAGCTGAAAAACATGTAGATGAAGATATTTTGAAAAAAACCCAGGTTTTTGAGATGTTCGATGTTGCAATAAACATGCTGACCATAGGCCTGGAATCGTTCGAAAAGGAAGATAACAGCAATATCCGGAAAATATTTAAAAAAGATGAATTATTGGATAAGGTAAATAAAGATGCAAATGAAATTGTTGCCAGGCTGATCAGAAAAAAACCTTCGGAAATAGAAAGTTGCCTGAACGTATACACCACAGTCCGAAGGCTCGAAAGGGTTGGCGACCAGACAAAAAATATTGCCGAAGAAATAATTTTCTATTTAGAAGCAAAAGTATTGAGGCATAAAAAGAAAAAAGAGAAGATTGAAGAACTGAAATAATAAGCCCCTAAATCCCTAAAGGGACTTTAAGAATTAAGATTTAAATATTTTTAAATATCTTTTTCATATGCTTTTTGAAATAATACTTATTTAATTTTGTCTTTTAATCCCCCTTCGTGGGTTTGGGGGTTTCTTATATATTATGGAACTAAAAGAAAATAAAATACTGATTGTTGACGATGAAGACGATATCCTCGAATTCGTCGGTTATAACCTTCGGAAAGAAGGCTACAATGTACTGACTGCCAATAATGGCCACGATGCAATAAGAATTGCCAGAGAACAATTGCCCCAGCTTATTATCCTCGACATCATGATGCCCGGGATGGATGGCATTGAGACCTGTCGTGAATTAAGGCTAATACCATCGCTTAACAAATCGATAATCGCTTTTTTCACGGCCGAAACGAAGAATATTCGCTTTTAGCCGGATACGAAGCCGGAGCTGACGATTATATTACCAAACCGGTCAAACCGCGCATTCTTGTTAGTAAGGTAACCGCACTCCTTCGCCGCCACAGCGATACAGTCCCAATTTCATCGTCAGTAGTTATCGGTAATTTGAAAATCGATACTGAAAAATATCTTGTTTATTTTAATGGAAAAGAATTTTCTCTTCCCAGGAAAGAATTTGAATTGTTATCGTTGCTTGCTTCTAAACCAAACAAAGTTTTTACACGCACAGAAATCTATTCACGTGTCTGGACAAATGATGTGGTAGTTGGCGACCGGACTATTGATGTTCATATACGAAAATTGCGCGAAAAAATAGGTATCGACAACATCAAGACTATTAAAGGCGTAGGTTATAAATATGAATTTAAAGAATAAAAATTAATTTGCTGATGTGCTAATGTGCTAATTTGCTGATGTGCTAATTTGAAGATTATGGCTTTGGGCAAATCTATTGTTGTTGAAACTAACCTAACCTGGCAGGGTCTGCAAGTCCTGACAAAGTTTAAATAAAATTGCATGACTTTTGTTTTATTCACGTTCAAAAAATAACTGTTTCTTAAATTGAAATCCACAAAACCATTTCGGCTTTTAATAATTGGCTCAATTGCTTTAGTTGTTTGCGTCTCTTTATTTCAGACTGCTTCTCGGATGGCTCATTTTTCATAAAATAGAATGGCTATTGTTCGTTTGCTCTTCAATTGTTGCTTTCCTGGCAGCTTATTTTATTTTTTCTTTTATCTTACAAAAATTTATTTACGATAAAATAAAAATAATTTATAAGTCTATTCTATCCTTTAAAGTGCCAAAGGAAGAGAAAAATAAAAATATCGACCTTCACGAGGATATTATTAATAAAGTGCAGGAAGATGTTGCCATTTGGGCCGAGGACAATCAGAAAGAGATTGAAGAACTCAGAAAGCTTGAATTATATCGCAAGGAATTTCTTGGCAATGTTTCTCACGAACTTAAAACTCCTATATTTAATATCCAGGGCTATATTCTTACACTTCTCGACGGCGCCCTGGACGATCCGGAAGTGAACCTTGAATATCTCAGAAAAACTGAAAAAAATATTGAACGGATGATCAATATTGTGCAGGATCTGGAAATTATTACACAACTCGAAACAGGCGAAATAAAACTGGAATTCTCGAAATTCAATATTGTCGCTTTGATCAGGGAGATATTTGAAATGCTTGAAATAAAAGCGAAACAACGGAATATCTCATTTTGTTTTCACGATTCTGTTGGCAGCGATTCTGAAGTATATATTTATGCAGACAGAGAGAAGATACGTCAGGTGCTTATAAATTTAATTGATAATTCCATTAAATACGGCAGCGATGGAGGCCGCACAAAGGTAAGCTTTTACGATATGGACGAAAACATTCTGGTAGAAGTCTCAGATAATGGGATCGGGATTGATTCAAAACACCTGCCACGATTGTTCGAACGTTTTTACAGGGTCGATAAAAGCCGTTCGAGAAATATGGGCGGTTCGGGGCTTGGCCTTGCTATTGTGAAGCATATTATCGAATCACATAAACAAACTGTAAACGTCCGCAGCGCACCGGGCGTTGGATCTACATTTTCCTTTACTTTAAGAAAAGGGTAAACTAAAAAAGGCGTATAACCAGTTATTCTTTTAAAAATATGGCCGTTTTAACCTTTCCAAAATCTAAAATTTTTATAACATAAAAGCCTTTCTCAAGATTTGAGATATTTATTGTATTTGTAGCATTCTGTTTGAAAAGTATTTGTTCGCCTTGCAAATTAAATATATATACAAAAGGATTTGTCGATATTGTATTTTTTATGAACAGCTTTTCATGCACCGGGTTCGGGTAGATTTCAAGTTCATCAGTTATTTTGGCCCCAACATAAGTATCATTGTCATTCAGGCAGCGAACAGAAAGTCCCATAGTTTTCTGCCATGTTTCATTGTAAACATGGGTAAACATAGAACTTAAGCCTATTTCTTTGGCATTATTGGTATTTACACTAGTAGAACTCCACCAATTGCCATAATTTCCAATACCAATATACATTCCATATCGCATTATTAAATGAGTAGTTCCCTGGAGACCACTGTCGAGTCGAAACCCACCTGGAAGGGCTGTAAAACCAGATACATTATTTCCAGGACTAAAATCTTTTAATGGACCAGGTTTCCAATGAATTGAGTCCTTTTCCTTCAACTGGTTCTGAGGATGTATCGCCCCCAAAAGAATTTGTGAGTGAAATCCATTCTGAATCGGAAGGTACATGCCAGCCAATAGGGCAGAGATTGCCCGTGTTTACTGTATGCCAATTGTATAATAGGCCATATGTGTTAATTGTATCGGCATTAGTAGTGTTGTTATATGCACATCTTCCGGGTGTTGTTAAATTTGACCATGAAGTAGTGTCGGTAACATTGGGAATTATGGTACCATCATTTAACTTGGTAGTTTTAAGGTTTTCAAGCAACCACAACTGTGTGCCAATGTTTACAGTATTATAGACATTGCCATCAATATCGGTTACGGTTTGCGCGTAATTCTGCAATGTTATAATTGCAATTGCAGTAAAAAGTAAAGTTAGTTTTTTCATAATTATTAATTTATCTATCTTAAATTAACCTCAGGTCGTGATAATTTACTTAGGGCTAAAGCTTTCTATTTAATTGTCTTTCACTAACCCCAGGCTTAAGCCTGGGGTTAGTCATCAAGTTGATATATTGGACTTTAGTCCAAAACATATATCTTATCCAGAACTGACTTTAAATTATATGTTCGATACATTGTTTCATGGCATATTTTGACTTCAATATTCATTTATCACTTTTCCATATTTGGGTTTAGTATTGTATCTGTTGCTGGTATTGGTGAAAAATAAACACTTTTATCGAAAACGGAAGGAGGCCCTCCTTCTTTAGGGTTGCGTATTTTAGGCAAATCCTCCACCATTTCGAGCCTTACCAGGTCGAACCAACGGCCTTCGGGTTCGCCGCTTAATTCGCATGCACGCTCCTGTACTACCGAATCGGCAAATGCTGATGGCGATAAACCCGGGGACAGGTCGAAAGCTGAAGGCGAGTTTAAATCGAGTTGGTGTGCCCTGCGCCTTATTTGATTTATACAATCGTATGCTTTGGCATCGGGCTGGCCTGACCGTGCTATGCCTTCGGCATAAGTTAGCATTGTTTGCGCAAACCTGAAAATATAAACCCTTGGAATACCTTCGAGCCAGCATACATTTGTGGTCGACGCATTTTTATCCTCGTTGCACTGATAATAAAATTTTCTATATTCAATTCTATTGCAAGTACTTACTTTATCAATATGTAAATAACCTGTTTTCGTGCCACCGCCATTATTTGGGACATAAATTGTTTTAAAAAATGTTATTTCCTTCCGATATCCGGGCGGATAATTATTAAAGAAATTTACTTCTGAAGTGAAATAAAACAGGGCCATATTTGGAGAATTAGCTGATGTTTGCAGTAATCCCAGACAATTTAATCCGGAATATGGTATATGACTTACAGAGACATTTATCGAAAGATTTGCAAGTTTGGCAAAGTAAACAGAGAAAACAGATTCGGAATTCATAATATGGGAGCTATCCCAAACATTGGCAAAATCGTTTAACAATCCAAACCCAAAATAACTGGCACTATCTATGCTTTCTCCTGCTTCCTTTGCCGCAAGCCCATATTTTGAAATATCTTTTATTGGATATCCTCCCCAGTTTAAGTACAATTCGGCTAAAATGGCTTTGGCAGTGCCCCGGTGTACGGTAATATACGGAACCCGTGCAGAACTATTATTAACTGGTAACAGTCCCATTGCCAGTTTAAGGTCGTTTTCTATAAAGCTGTACATTTCAGTATAAGTTGCTTTTGTTGAAGTATAGCTAATATCAATATTTTTTATTATCGGTATCTGCCCATAAACTCTTGTAAGCCTGAAATAGCAGTATGCCCTTATCAAATATATTTCTCCTAATGCTTGTTTAGTTAGTTTATCTTTTAATTGGGCCAAATTATACTGTTTTAATATGTTATTTGCTGAAACTATTGCGGAATAAAAAGACGCCCAATTATATGAAGCAGAATAAAATGAATAATTTGTGGCCTGAAAACAATTAGCATTTTGTATGTAATACGAATCATAATCTGGATTACCTGCAGTCAAATCATCCCCTTTTAAATTTGGAGTATAAAAATTATTGTCACTTATTGCATTGGCAAGCGCTCCATATAAACCATTGGTTGCCGAAACCAACTGGTTGTAGTTTTGAATTTTCCCTATTGAAATATCTTCGGGATGTAGTATTTTCTGGCAATTTGTAAAAAATAAAACCATCAGTGTAAAAAGTAATATCTTTTTCATGAAAATGTATTTAGGGTAAACATTTAATAATCTTAAAGTTGATTCTCATGGAACATCCATGTTATATTTGCTTCGCAGAGCCCTTCGGGGTTCATATCCTTATTGTGAACACTAGTGCATGGATGGTTCATTCGAATTAAAATTTAATACTTAAAGTGGCATACATTGATTTTGGGTTCGGCACCGAGCCACGATCAATGGCATTATCAGAAAAATTATTATCGGTAAAAGTGGTGGCTTCCGGGTCGTACCCTTTATATTTAGTGAATGTAAATATGTTTTCGAAACTTAATGATAATCTAAATTTCATGTGATTAAAAAGTTCTTTTGTTGGTACGTAACTAAGGGTAATGGTTTTTAATCGTATAAAACTTGCATCGTCAATAAATACAGACGACTGATAAAAAACTGAAGTGGTCATAGCATTTAAACTGTCGCGAAAGTAATTGTTTACTTCCCGGTTAGTACCCGTCATAAAAGTTGCTGCCCGTGTGGCGTTGTATTTTTTAACACCCTGCACAGCATACCAAAGAATAATTAAACTGAAATTTTTATATTGAAAAGTATTGGAAAAATCCCAGGTATATTTTGGGATTGAATTCCCAATAACTACCATATCGTTTGTGGTAAGGCTTTTATTGGTTGTGTCGGCATTCAAATATTTCATTCCACCTGATCGGACATAATGAATATCTTTTGCACGGGTATCGGAAGCAGTCCATTTGCCCAGGTTCTTATAGCCATAAATATCACCAATCGGCTGTCCTTCTTTGATAATAAACTCAGGCATCAATACGTCCGATGTACTTGCAAAAACCATTGGCTGGTCATTCAGTACTTTCTTTACAATTTGGTGCGAAATAGAGATGTTAAATTTAGTATTCCAGGAATAAGTGCCAGTTTTCACGGGGTTTGCTTCAAGACATAATTCTGAACCATTTACGGCTATTGTACCGACATTGAGGTATTGCATCCCGCCACCATAATAATAGGGTATCTGACGTTGAATAATCAGGTTGCTTATGCTCTTAACATAATTGGTAGCAGTAATTGAAACCTTCCTATCGAAGAACATACTTTTAATTCCATAATCAAATTCATCTGTTTTTTCATGTTTCAGGTTATGGTTGGCTAATTGTAAAACGGCAGGGTAGGTTCCGGTTATGCTACCAAGCGTATATTGGACATTTTGGTATAAATCATTGGCCAGGCCATTAAGCGGAAAGTTCCCACTTTCACCCCAGTTGGCATATAGGTTTAAATTATTTAACCAGATAATTTGTTTGAAAGGCCATTCCCGTGCAATATCCCAATTTACTGCCAAAGAAGGGAATAAAGCATAATAATTTGTGTACAGCCCTTCCTTGATATGACTTAAATTTGTCACAGCCGATATAAAGTAAGTTTCATTATAATTATGACCTGCATTGGCCACATAAGAACCAATGGAACGTAGCACTGAACCATTTGGCCCATAAGCCGCCATAGAATTGCGCAGGTACGAGTAGCTATTCAACTCACCCTGCATCGGTATCAACTTTCCACCAAAGGTTATCTTCATAAAACCTATAAGCTGCAACCAGATCTATTTTGTGTTTACCAAATGTATTGAAATAGGAAACATTATACTGATGGTTGTATAAAAAAACATCTTCATTACTTTTTATCGTGTTCATTACACTTCCAAGACTATTGAAAGATTGATCGGAACTGTAATTATAAACGGAATATCTCAGCATTAACGATTCCATGGCATTCAGGCTTAGGTGATCGGTAAGTTGCAGCCTTGCCGAACCGCTAATTATATGCGAATTGATGTTTAAGCTATTAGTATTATTAGCGATTATCTGTTGTACCGGCTCTTTTTGGTTTAAGGAAGTATAATTATAATATATTCTTTTATAGTAGTTATTATATTGATCGTGATAAAGTGAATCAGGGGTTGATTTGATACAGGGCGATTTGGTTATTCCTACAAAAAGAAGCGGGTTGCCCATGTAAATATCCTGATTGTCATTATTGTCCTGTGAACTTCCACGGTAACCAATATCTATGGCTAATTTTTTCCAAAATATCCGGCTAAGCCTTGTTGAAAGGGTATATCTCCTATAGCTTGCATTTGGCAAAATACCTTGTTGGTTGGTATAATTACCCGATAAATAATATTTTATAGTTTTAACTGTGCCCGATGCCGACAATTGATATTCCTGGGAAGAGCCATTACGGAATATTTCTTTTTGCCAGTTGTCATTACTAGGATTGTTAGTAATTTTCGGATAATAGTTGTATAAATATGACTGGATATTATTTTTTGCTAATTGAAGCGAAGAAAGAAAATCCTGTGTGTTCATCAGGTCATAAAAATTATTGAACCATTGAATACCTCCTTTAGTGGAGAAGCGAATCTCGTTTTCACCACCTTTTTTGGTATCAATCAAAACTACCCCATTTCCACCCTGGAAACCATATAACGCTGTTGATGAGGCATCTTTAAGCACGGTAACATTTTCAATATCGTGGATATTAAGGTCGGCAATGCCCAAACTGGACATATTTACAATAGGCACTGGCACCCCATCAACCACGTATAAAGGTTCGGCTGATGAAAAGAATGAATTTTGACCCCGAATCCTTATTTTTTCATGATCACCCGGAAGGCCCGATGTACTTGTTGCCCATACGCCTGTGATACTGGAATGTAAAATATCAGAAGCATTGTTTACGTTTTGCAGTTCAATGGTTTTGGCATTAATAGTTGGTATGTCCCTGCCATATTCCATACTGCCAAAGAACTTACGCTGACTTGAAACCTTTACTTCCTGTATTTGGCTGGTATAGGGTCTAAAAATAACATCTATCGACGTATCGCCAACCACATTTATTTTTCTTTCATAATCCTTATAACCAATAAACCTATACACTATTGTATATTCACCTGGCAAAAGGCTTATGGAATAAGTGCCATCAGAATTGCTTACAGTACCTGAAGTTTCTCCTTTAATATAAATGCTTGTGCCTGCCATGGTTTCATGTGTTGCGGAATCAACTACAATCCCGGTAATTTTGAATTTTGTGGTTGATTTTTTCTTTTTCAGGATTATGTAATCATCTTTTAATTCATAATCGACGGGCGCTGTTTTTTGAATTTCGTTCAAAATTTCCCTGATATTTAAATTGGGTTGGGCAATAGTTACGGTAGCATCGGGTGAAAAGGTTTTGCTGCTATAAGTAATATATACAACATTCGAAGCATTTATTAATTCAATAAGTTTGTCGAGTTTATAATTGCCTGGCCCTAAAGTTGATTTTTTATCGAGTATTGTATTCGTTTGCGCAGCAATATTAGCCGAAAACATGATAAAGCAAAAACATAAATACTTTATCCTATGCCAGCTTAGCTTGTATTGATTTCCTTGGGGAAGGATCGTGGTTGATCGTGGTTTTGTCATGTAATGAATGTTAGGATAGTTTGTGGCTTACATTATTTGAAATAAATAAGGATGCAATCGCCTTTGCTGATAATATTCACGCTTAACGTGCTGCTGATAATATTCAGGGCCTTTTCTAATGGCAAATTGTTAAAAGTGCCTGTAAATAATTCTTCATCAACGGGGTTAGACTGTTTTACATAAATTACTTTTGCTTTATAATAGGACGAAAATGTCTTGCATAGCTCAGCAAGCGGAGCATCGTTAAACTGGATAGTACCAGTTTTCCATGCCAGCATATTTAAATTCTTAACCTGTTCTTTCCTGAAGACCCCCAGCGATGCATCGTAAATTCCTTGTTGTCTGGGTAAAAGGATGAGTTTTTCGTTCTTGCCATCATTTTTATACAAAACGACTTTGCCTTTTATAAGTGTTAGTTTGGAAATATTTTCCTGCGTTTTAGCCATTAAATTAAATGAAGTGCCAAGTACTTCGGTTGTGGTGTGTTTGGCAATAATCTTAAATGGGTGTTTAGTGTCCCTTGCTACTTCGAAATATGCTTCACCGTTGATGTATACCTTTCGGTCGTGCTTATTAAATACTTTCGGGGCAAATAATATACTGTATTTGTTCAGGCAAACCCTGGTGCCATCAGAGAGGTGAATCGACAAAGTATCTGTGCCCGAATAATAACTAATTAATTGTTCACCAAAAAAAGAACCTTTCTTATTAAGCCATAAAGTGACTAATCCAAGTGAAACCAATAAAACTATGGTAGCCGCAACTTTGAGTATTGATAAAGTAAATTTCTTATGTTTAGCAACCGTTTGTTTACTAACAAAATCCCATGCTTTATCCGTTTCAGCATTAATATATTCATACGTTTTACCTGTGGCTTCCCAACATTCTGCCCAATCTTCGTAATATTCCCTATTGTCTGGCGAAGCTTTAAGCCAAGCATTAAATTCATCGAGTTCCGCTTTATTAGCTTTCTTTGTAAGATAAAGAACCGCCTTGTCAACGTTCATTTCTTTGTCCATAACATTTAATATTTATTGCTATGACGTGGAAAAATGTAAATTTCCTAGTCGAAAATGAAATATTTTTTAAAGTTTGAATTGAAAGAAACCGAATAAAAGGGAAATATTAAAAGAGTAGCAATTGGAGCAAGCTGTATTTTAAAAGTACTGACCTTATTTTTTTTGTTGCAATGGCCAAATGATTGTCAACAGTTTTTTCTGATATATTTAATTTTTCGGCAATCTCTTTTCTTGAAAGTTCACCGTACCTTTTTAGCGAAAAAACAGCAAAACACTTGTCGGGTAGCCCTTCAACCGCCTTGGTTATTATTTTACTGTATTCTTCGAACTCAAGTAATTGTGATGGAGTTTCCTGATCATTAAGTATTGGGGCTTCGTTGTATGAAATAAATGATTTTGAGTATTTTGTCCTCAAATAATCAATAGCCTTATTTTTAACAGAGGTATATAAAAATGACTTATATGATGAATGGATAATGATTTCATTTCTCATTTCCCATAGTCGGATGAATTTTTCTTGTACAATATCTTCGGCAATTACCTGGTTTCGGGTAATTCGGGTACAATACCTGAGCAGGCCGGGATAAAATTCCCTGAACAAATACTCAAATGTTTGTGGGTCTAAACTATTATTTTTTTTAGAATTATGGTTGAATAGAGCCATAGGACATTCAAAATTAGAACATACTCAAAGATACACTCATGTAATTGATACTTTAAAGAAAAAAGCTATAAATTCATTACCTGATATGAATATTTTGTAATTTGGTATATAAATTATTGATTATCAATATAAGGTCACAAATTGTGACCATTGGCTGATCATAAATAACTACTCACTTTTAAACTTATGCAAATACAATTTTTACAAAATAAAATTTAATTAGAAAACAAAAAAAAACGGCTTAATATTTCAATTACTATCTTAGGTTTTAATTATTAGTTTATAAAGATAATATTTTATATATTTCATAAATACCATACTGTCAAAAAGGGTGTTCAATTTTGTTGATTAAAACACCCTTATTTTATTAGTGTTTTCGTGTTGGAATTTATATAGTCAAAAATGATTACCTTTTTGATAGGTAGTTTTAATTTGCATTTATGTAAGAGATTTTCATTAAATTAACAAACTAATTATTTAATTTTGCGTACCATTACGGTACACAAATTAAAATAAAAAATATGTTAGTAATTAGTTCACGAGAATTTAGAGATAAACAGAAAATGTATCTTGACCTCATTGATAAAAAAGAACATGTTATTATACAAAGAGGGAAAAATAAAGCCTATGCTTTAACTCCAATTACTGAAACAGACCGGTATTTTTCTGAACCACAAATAAAAAAGCGTATAGCTCATTCTATTAAACAAGCAGAACGAGGAGAGCTTACAACATTACCCAAAGAAGAAATTAATAAATTTCTTGGGTTATGAGCTATGTCTTAAAATTAACGCCCGATGCAATTGAAGATATAGAATTTCATAAGAAAACCGGGGATAAAGCTACCTTAAAAAAGTTGGGTACTCTGTTAAATGAGTTGACCGAACACCCAATGACAGGAACGGGACAACCCGAAGAAATGAAGTATGAATTTGTCGGATGTTGGTCAAGACGGATAAATAAAAAACATAGGCTTGTTTATCGAATAGATGAAGAACAAATTACGGTAATAGTCTTACATGCAAGAGGACATTATAAAGACAAGTAAACGGGCAAATAAACCATTATCTTTTTGCTATTATGAATTTATGATATTTATATAAAGAGGATGGTTTGTCATTAACTTTTAACCAACCTTCTAACAGATCCATAAGCAATATTTATTAGATTTAGCGAGGGCTGTAGTAATTTTTCATGAAGTTTTCAGTTTCGTCTAAATCTCTTACTTCTTGTTTCATACCTTGCTGCATTATACTTGCAGGTGTATTCTCCGGAATGCATTTATAAATTTTCGATCCTTTTTTCTTTAATTTCTCAAGTTTATTTATGTCCTTAATGAGTTGTTCTTTAGTCACATTGAATTCATGAAGCTTATGCATTATATGAATATCAACATCAGTAATACTAGAATCTGTGGGTAACCCCATTCTTTTTGCGATTATTTTATAGCTATTATAATATGAAGTTAGTGAGAGTGTTCATGGATTTCTTGAATCAATTGACTTGGGAAAAATTTACTTAAAATGTTTTGAGCTTAAAAAAAGTTTTGAATAAATGAGAAAATTGTATAAAAATAAATTATAATAAAATCTAAATATTGGATAATCAATCAGGATATCTCTTTATTATTAAACTATATTTTGTATCCTATTTGTATCCCGTTAAACTTTAAACCCCTTATAACTAATTTGTTACAAGGGGCTCCTTGTACCCGGGGCGGGAATCGAACCCGCACGAACATTGCTGCTCACAGGATTTTAAGTCCTGCGTGTCTACCTATTCCACCACCTGGGCAACTTAAGCATTTGAAACGTAAAATTAATAAAAACCCGCTTCTAATAAAAATCCCGACTGATCGGGAAATTTGAGCGGGAAACGGGACTCGGACCCGCGACCCCGACCTTGGCAAGGTCGTGCTCTACCAACTGAGCTATTCCCGCATAATGGTGGTGCAAAAGTAAAAATCTTTTTCATTTCAGCAAAACCCGGAATAGAAATTTCATTTTATATTTGATTGCATAATAATAGTCAACCTTATAGGATTTTTTTTAAAATAAAAAGATGATACCAGGAATATCCGATATCATCTTTGCTTTTAATACAATATAATTAATTCAAAGAATACTTTAGTATTACATCGGAATAGTAATTCAGTTTCCCGTTACGCGATTTCAGACTTCCAATCACTTTGTAACCTTTTGGTTGTATATATTGCTTCATTTTGCGGAACATACTTCCGGTTGCTATTTTGTAAGTTGTAAATAGGACTGTTAGCTTGTCCTTCGATTCAGGAATTCTTGAAGCAAAGTCAACCCAGGTATGTTCAGGCTTCTGGCCAAATAAAATATGGCCACTTGTCCAGCAACCAAGGTATAATCTATCGGCTGCTTCAATATCGCTTTTCGTAATTTCATGAATTGAACCAATTTTTACTTCAGCATTTCTTTTTTTCAATTGATCGATGATTTCCCGGGCCATTTTTTGAGTTGTCCCATTCTTACTGTCATATACTACCAATGCTTTCATTGCTTTTTTATTAATTTTCGAAGCAAAAATAAATTGATAAATAATTTTGCAGCAGTTAAAAAAGGCGAATGCCCAAATAAGAGAGGTGAACAGGGAAAATGAAAGTTTAAAAACTATAACCCTGAAATCCTTTTTATATCATTCAGCTTATTAAGGGCTTCGATTGGAGTAAGGTTATTAATATTCAGATTTTTAATTTCATCACGGATTTGCTTCAAAACAGGGTCTTCGAGTTGGAAAAAACTCAATTGGTATCCTTCTCGTTTCTGGCCAATATCAGCCGATGGCCTGGAAGGTTTATCAGAATGTTGCGATGATTCCATTTCCTTTAAAATATCTTCTGCACGCCGAACAACACTTTTAGGCATACCTGCCATTTGTGCAACATGAATTCCAAAACTATGTGCACTTCCGCCACGGACTAATTTTCTCAGAAATAATACTTTATTGTTAAGTTCTTTAATTGATACATTGAAATTTTTTATCCTTGAAAATGTAGTCTCCATCTCGTTTAATTCATGGTAATGCGTCGCAAAAAGTGTCTTTGCCCTGGCTGTTGGATGCTCGTGAATATATTCTACCATTGCCCAAGCTATAGAAATTCCATCGTATGTACTGGTTCCACGTCCAATTTCATCTAAAAGTACAAGGCTACGTGGTGAAAGGTTATTCAATATGCTGGCAGCTTCGAGCATTTCAACCATAAATGTAGATTCACCAAAAGATATGTTGTCTGATGCCCCTACACGGGTAAATATTTTATCGACCAAACCAATGGATGCCGCTTCAGCAGGAACATAGCAACCTATCTGTGCTAAAATAACTATTAATGCTGTTTGTCGCAACAAAGCAGATTTACCAGACATATTTGGACCGGTAATTATTATAATTTGCTGATCGTTGCTATCAAGAAACACATCATTACTAATATAGGGCTTGTCGGGTGGCAATTGCTTCTCGATAACAGGATGGCGGCCATTTTTAATTTCAATTACATCGGAATCATTCAGATTTGGCCTTACATAATTGTTTTCAATTGCAATCCTTGCAAATGACAATAAGCAATCGAGCCTGGCAATCAGGGAAGCATTAAGCTGAAGTGCTGGAATATAATCAACAAGGCTTTGCACCAATTCCTGGAACATGCTTGTTTCAATCGACATTATTCTTTCTTCGGCACCCAGGATTTTTTCTTCGTAGGTTTTTAGTTCCTCGGTAATATAGCGCTCTGCACTAACAAGTGTCTGCTTTCGTATCCATTCCTGGGGAACCTTGTCTTTATGTGTATTTCGGACTTCAATATAATATCCAAAAACATTATTGAAATGTACTTTAAGTGAAGAAATGCCAGTCCTTTCACTCTCTCTTTGCTGAAGTTTCAATAAATAATCTTTCCCTGAGAATTGGATTTCTTTAAGTTCGTCAAGCTCGCTGTTGACGCCTTTCGCAAAAACGCTACCCTTACCTATTTGGTTTGGAGGTTCCGGTAATATTTCCCTCTCAATCCGGGAAGCAATGGTATTGCATGGATTTAGTTGTTCGGCAATTTTTACCAAAGGGGCAAGTCCGCTCAGAGAACTTACATTTTTAACCGGCCCGATTGCTTCAAGTGCAAGTTTAAGCTGAACTACTTCACGCGGATTTATGCGGCCCACAGCAATTTTCGATGCCAGTCTTTCAAGGTCGCCAATTATTTTTATTTGTTCTTCTATTACTTCACGAATTTCTATATTATTTATAAAATGCCCGACTATATCATGACGTTCGCAGATGGGCTGAATCTCTTTTAAAGGCATTGCCAGCCAACGCCTGAGCATTCTTCCTCCCATTGAAGAAAAAGTATGGTCAATAACGTCAAGTAAAGCTTTTCCTCCTTCGTGAATAGGTTGAAATAATTCGAGGTTCCGGATTGAAAACTTATCGAGCCAGACATATCGGTCTTCTTCGATTCGGGAAACAGATGTGATATGATCGACCTGTTTGTGTTCGGTTATTTCTAAATATTGCAAAATTGCACCGGCAGCTATAATACCTGATGAAAAATCGCTAATTCCAAAACCTTTGAGTGAAGAAGTTTGAAAATGTTTAAGCAATTTGTTCTCTGAATTTTCAAAAGTAAAAATCCAGTCGTCTAATTTATAAGTATAAAATTTATTTCCAAATAATTCGACAAACTCCTTATGACGGCTCTTCTCGTAAAGCACTTCCTTGGGTTGAAAACTGCTGAGCAGTTTATCAATATAATCGAAATTTCCTTCAGCTACCAAAAATTCGCCGGTTGAAATATCGAGAAATGCAATACCCGCATGGTTTTTATCGAAATGGATACAAGCCAGGAAATTATTTTCTTTGTGTTCCAGGACATTGTCATTAAGTGATACACCCGGTGTTATTAGCTCGGTAACTCCACGTTTGACAATCTTTTTTGTCAGCTTCGGGTCATCGAGCTGGTCGCATACAGCTACCCGTTGGCCGGCTCGCACAAGCTTGTGTAAGTATGTGTCCAAAGCATGATAAGGAAACCCGGCAAGTTCAACAAATTGTGCAGAGCCATTGGCTCGCCGGGTAAGTGTGATACCAAGTATTTCTGAAGCCTTGATAGCATCTTCGCCAAAAGTTTCATAAAAATCACCAACCCTGAAAAGCAAAATCGCATCCGGGTGTGTTCCCTTGATGCTATAATATTGCTTCATCAAAGGCGTTTCAACGTATTTTTCGTTTTCGGCCAATTTAATTTAAATTGATATAGCAAAAATAAGAGTTTGAAAATGAAAGCCGAATTTTTAGCTATATTAAATTTTAAACCCATGGAATATTTCTCATCGTTGCTTGAGGAACAATACAATTGAAAACTCAGTTTACAATTCTTAAAAAAAACGTAGATAAAAACTGTTAGTTCAGAAATAGGCTTTCTGGTAAATTCTGCAAGAAAAAGTTATAATTTCTACGAATTGATAAATAATGGATTATTTATTGCCTATAAACACTTTTATAAATATTGTTTCACGTGTGATTTGATAAAACAAGACAGATTTTAATATTGCTTATTCGAAAAGGTTTATAAGAAATTAATGAATTTTCTTTTTACTATTATATAGTTTTTAAATTCCCAAATTGATTTTCCAAAGAAGATATATTTTTCTAAAAAAGAAACAAACCTGTAGCGGAATACTTCATGTTTGTGCGGCATCCTGTTTTTATAAGGTTTCCCTGTCAATTGAAGTTCGGTTTGCCAATTCATCTTTGAAATCCAGTCATGCATGGACTTGGGATGAGTACCTTTAAAAACAGGCAACCTATCCATCGGGCCATAATCGAAAGATGCATATTTTGGGTTTTCTTTTGAAAGTTTTTCAAATTTTTCCTTGCCAATATATAAACTCCGGAACTCACGTATCCGGACTTTTACGCATGAAGGCGGGCGCACCCATCCATAATGAAAAATATAGGCATCAATACTAATTACTTTGAGTTTAAAAGTTCCAACCTTTTTATGAAAACTTACACCATCGAAACCAGGAATTTTACGAAATGATTGTGCGTCGCGCCACGAATGAATATCAGGCCGGTTTCTGATAATACGTATTTCGTTTTTGTACCACCCGTGAGAAGATTGATAATGGCCATAATCGCCCCAGAAATGAATATATTTAAACAATAAACCTTCAACTTCTGTATCATTGATCAACTGTTCGCAGGTGTTTCTGATAGTTTGCAGATTTTTCTCGTGAACCACCTCATCAGCCTGTATATAGAACAGCCAGTCCCCAGTACAATAAGATTTGGCTAAATCAGTTTGTTGAGCCAGAATTGTACCATTGGTATACTTCTTTGTATCCCAAACGGAATCGTAAATTTTAATTTTATCGCTTCCGATACTTTCTATTTCCCGACGTGTAGTATCATCGGGATCGCTGTCGCCCAAAACAACTATAAACTCATCAACTATCGGCAAAATTGAAAGAATCGATTCTTTTATTGGATAGTATAATTTACTAACATTTTTGCCTATTGTAAAACCACTAATTTTCATCTGTAAATATTTCTATTTTTTATGGTTAGATGGAATGTCCGTTCATTATTTATTACAATTCGAATGATTTAAGAATCATGGACATTTCATTTCACTATTTTTTATTGTAAGTAGTCATTGCTCTTTCAAGGCCAATAGTGACAAAAGATTTAATTATATCGCCTGCGATTTCTATTTTTGCCGGAAGTAATTTTTCTTCCTCATCATCCCACTTGCTAAGTACGTAATCGACCTGCCGGCCCTTATTAAATTGATTTCCTATACCAAATCTTAACCTCGCATAATCTTGCCTGCCAAGTACCATGTTGATGTCATATAAACCATTATGACCGCCATCGCTGCCTTTAGGCCTTAAACGCAAAGAGCCAAACGGCAATGCAAGGTCGTCGACAATTACCAATAAATTTTCAACAAGTATTTGTTCTTTCTGAAGCCAATAATTTATTGCCCTGCCGCTCAAATTCATAAATGTAGTTGGTTTTACGAGGATAAGCAAGCGGCTTTTATATTTCATTTCGGCCTTATACGCGTATCGTTTATCTTCAAAACAAATATTGGATGCTTTTGCTAAAGCATCCAATATATCAAATCCTATATTATGTCGGGTATGGGCATATTCATCGCCAATGTTGCCTAACCCTGCAATGAGGTATTTCAAGGTCTTATAACATTAGTTTATGCTTTGGCTTTAGCTTTAGTTTCAGGCGCTGTTGCCGTTGCTGCTGCTGCTGGAGTAGCTTCAGCACCTTCTGCCCCTGGTTCCTCGGCTTTTGCAGTTATTCTGGAAGACAGAATACTTACAACAGGTTCCCGGCCATTATTAAGTAAAGAGAGATTTGCAAATTTAAGGTCGCCGACTTTTATACTTTGGCCAACTTCAAGTTGTTCAACATCTATTTCCAAATAGTCAGGCAAGTCATTAGGAAGTGCCTTAACAGTAATTGTCCTTTTAACAAGGTTCAACCTGCCGCCTTTTTTTACCCCAATGGAATTCCCTATAATATGAATTGGGATATTTATTGTTATTGGTTTGTCTTCTAAGATTTGCATAAAATCGATATGCAATATTTCATCAGAAACAGGATGGAATTGAATTTCTTTCATAATTGCTTCGTATTCTTTCCCGTCTATATTTAACTTCACAATATAGACATTCGGCGAATACACCAGATTTTTAAACGCCGGTACATGGGCAGAGAAGTTAACATTTTCACCTATACCATAAATTATGCATGGCACACTTCCTTCTTTGCGCAATGCATGTGTGGCTTTCTTGCCTAAATCCTTTCTGATTGTTCCTTTAATTTCGATTGTTTTCATTTTAATTTTTTTAATTGTGCTACTCAGAATTAACTTTAAATTATTGACATACTGTTAATTCCCCATTACACGAAAGCATAAAATACTTTTTTAAACAGGGAGTGCAAATATAACAACTTAAATAATAAAATTGCCACTTATCGATTGATAGTTATATACCTTGTTAATTGTGTCGGCAAAAATATCGGCAATCGAAATCACTTTTATTTTCGAACATTGTTGTTTCAGTGGTATTGTATCAGTTACCATCACTTCTGTAATCTTCGAATTTTCAATTCTTTCGTAAGCGGACCTGAAAGAACCGGGTGTGTAGCAACAACCCTTACACTGCGTGCCCCTTCTTCAATCATCATGTTGGAAGCAACTGTAATTGTACCGGCAGTATCAATCATATCGTCTATAACAACAATATTTTTATCGCGAACATCTCCAATTACTTTGAATTCTTCTATAACATTGGCCTTTTTCCTAAGCTTGTAACAAATAACCATTTCTGTTTTAAGAAAACGCGAATACGCATTGGCACGTTTGCTGGCACCCATATCGGGCGCTGCAACCACCATGTTGTCGAGACAAAGTGTATTAAGGTAAGGGACAAAAATTGATGAAGCATATAAATGGTCTACAGGTACGTCAAAAAATCCCTGAAGTTGATCTGCATGAAGGTCCATAGTCATTACCCTGTCGACACCGGCTGCAGTGAGCAGGTTGGCAACCAACTTGGCCCCTATTGCTGAACGTGGACGGTCTTTCCTGTCCTGCCGCGCCATACCAAAATATGGCATAACGGCAACAACACGCTTGGCCGATGCACGCTTTGCAGCATCGATCATCAATAAAAGTTCCAAAAGGTTTTCTGCCGGCGGGAAAGTCGACTGAATTATAAAAACTGTACAACCCCTCACAGATTCAAGATATGATGGTTGAAATTCGCCATCGCTAAAACGAAGCAGCAACGTACTTCCCAGCTCAGCTCCTGAGCTTTTTGCAATTTTCTCAGCCAGGTAAGTCGATGCTGATCCTGAAAAGAACTTAATCGGTGATTTTCTATCCATTGAATAATTTTTGATGGGTTATTTCAATTTATATACAGTTTTATTAAGTGACTATTATGAATATTTTAAACGCAACAAATTTATGAAATATAGAAAAATGTCAATTTAAAAAGCAATAATAATTTGAAGAAATTTTAAAAGTCTATGCTGAACGGAGAAGGGAAGCGGAAGACAGGATAATGAATTTTCGATTTTTGATGCCCGATGTTCGGTAATCACTGCTTCCTATTCGAAATACTTTTACCAGTTCACTTTTTTTGTCCCCGATTTGATAGTTGTTTCAATAAAACCCAATAGTTCATCCTTCCCTTTTTTTTCAATTGTTGATGTGAAAAAAACACCTGGCATTTCTTCCCAGTCATCAAGCATGGCTTTTTTAAAATTACTAAAATTGCTTTCCAATTTATTAGATGAAATCTTATCGGTTTTAGTGAAAATCAAAACAAATGGTACCCGGAATTGTCCCAGGAAAGTTAAAAATTCTATATCTAATTTTTGTGGCCCAAGCCTTGAATCAATAAGCACAAAAAGACAAAGCAAATTTGAACGCTTCGTTATGTATCCTTTTATCAATTCGCTAAAATGCTCTTTGTCAGATTTTGATGCGCGGGCATAACCGTAACCTGGCAAATCGACCAGATACCAGCTATTTGCATCGGTCACAACCGGTTTTATGTCCTTTTTATGTAACTTTATTTTATCAGACTGGCTCAACGGTAAAACAATAAAATGATTGATAAGCTTTGTTTTTCCTGGTTTTGATGAAACCTTTGCTAAGTTTTTAACTCCCGTTATCATATTGATGAGAGAAGATTTGCCAACGTTCGGACCGGCCAATAAAAGCAAATTCGGGAATGTCACCTTTTGGGCATAATTTATAATCGTTGCTACTTTTAATAAACCGGACTTCCATTATATGCAATGAGTTATGAACAATAAATGCCAAACTTCCCAACTCCTGTCTCCTGATTCCTGTCTCCTGTCTCCCGTCTCCTGCCTCCTGACTCCCGTCTCCGGATTCCTGCCTCCTGCCTCCGGTCTCCGGTCTCCTGTTCCTTATTTAATATAGACCTCTAAAATTTGTGCTAACCCTTTGGGTTCCAGAATAAGATTTTTTATCGCGGCCGGAATTAATACACATTCACCCTTATCGACCTCTACATTTTCAATCCCTTCAGTTTTTATAATGAAATTGCCATCAACAGCAATATAAATTACAAATGAATCAATAAGGATATAATCTTTTTCGACAGGTTTATCGAAATACAAAACATTGGTAAAAAAGTACGGGCAATCTACCATATTCGAAGTATGGTTTAGCCTGGTTTCATATTTTGATTTATAACACGGATAATAATTAAAATCAATTGCTTTCAAGGCCAAGTCGGTATGAAGTTCACGTGGATTGCCTTTATCATCCTTTCGGTTCCAGTCGAAAATGCGATATGTGATATCTGAAGATTGCTGAATTTCGGCAAGTAGGATCCCAGCACCAATTGCATGGATACGACCGGGCGGAAGGTAAAAAACGTCTCCCTTTTTTACCTTTTCGAAATTTAGGATTTCAGGAAGTGTATTGTTATTGAGATGATCAAGGTAAATTTTATCATCGACTTTTTGATTGAAACCAACTATCAATTCTGCTCCCGGCTCATGGTCGACAATGTACCACATTTCAGCTTTCCCCGGACAATTGTGATATTCCCGGGCCATTGTATCATCGGGATGCACCTGGATTGAAAGTTTGTCGTTTGCATCGATGAACTTAATAAGCAAAGGGAATTTTTCGCCAAAAACCTCATAAACACTATCGCCTACCAAATCGCCCAGGTATATTTCAATAAGCTCATTCAAATTATTCCCGGCTAAGAAACCATTGCTGATCATTGAAACATCATCATTAACATCGGCTATATCCCAACTTTCACCGCAAACTATGGAAGCTCCTGTTTTGTGAAGTATATTTCTCAACCTGCTGCCGCCCCAAATTTTATCTTTTAAAATAGGATAGAACTTTAAAGGGTAAAGTTGGTTCATAAAAAGAGGCTAATTAAATAAGATTTTCACAAGGCTGGTTAGCCCTATTGTAAGCGCCGTTAAACCAAATATACCAATTAATGCGCCAGTTATTTTGTTTAACCACCAAAGGCTTTTTAACCTGAATTTGTCGCGATAAATATTGACAAGTGAAGTTAGGGTGAACCACCACATAGAAGCTCCAATAAAAATACCGGCAAAAACCAAATAATGTGAAAAACTATGTTTTGAGCCATTTAGCAAATTTAAACCGGTAAAGAGCGCGATAAAAAGAAAAATAGCTATCGGATTGGTCAATGTAAGGGCAAGTACGGAAAGATAATCGGTATGATGGCTGTTTTTATTAAGTTTTTTTTCGCGGACTTGCTTCACCGGGTCTTTGAGAAACACTCGAACGCCAAGAAAAATAAGGACTAACCCTCCAAATATTTTAAGATAAACTATGTGCCCGGTTATAAATTCAATTACAAAAGAAAGGCCAAGACCTGCTACAACAGCTAAAAAGGTATCGGCTGTTGCAGCTCCCAGGCCTGACATAAATCCAGAACCACCTTCCTTTTCCCAAAGTTCGCTGGATGCAAATCATGCCAATAGGCCCCAACGGAATGGATGTTAAGAAACCCAGAACAATACCTTTTATTAGAATTTCTATTAAATTCACTATTTGAAGACTTAACTATAAATTCTGTTCAACTAATTATTTTTCATTCTACATAATTTATTCATGGCCTGAAGCATGTTTAAACCTTCCAACATAATTACTGAAAGTAAAAAAATTGAAAGCAACAAAGATAATAATTGTAATATTATAATTATGGTTTTGAATTCCTGGTTTTTGTTTTAACCCATTTTTTGAGTATCAGTTTAGGTTAAAGGCATAAGATTATCTGGACAGAATTGGGTTACTTATTATGTTCTGCCCCAAAAAACTAATAGCTGTTGCTTGTCAACTGTGAATTGGTGCATAACAACTTACCCTCCTGACAATGCAAATATAAAAAATAATAAAACTTACATTTGCCAAAATTGAAAGGGATTTCATGAACTTTAAAAATTCTGTTTTTCTAAGTGTTTTAAGTGGAATTTTATTAAGCCTGGCATGGTTCGACTGGTCAAGTGGATTGTATTTATTTATTGCCCTGTTACCTTTATTACAAGTAGAAAAAAAAATAACCAATTCTGAAATAAAAAATAAAGGAAGGGTAATTTTTCTATTTGCATCACTTGCATTTTTAATATGGAATGTAGCCGATACATGGTGGATTTCGTACGTTACAATTGTTGGCGCATCGGCTGTAATCCTTGCCAATACATTTCTGATGGCCACCGTATTCTGGCTATTTCACATTACAAAAAGAAAACTCGGAAACTTTATCGGTTATGCTTCTATAATTATTTACTGGACTGCATTTGAATACCTGTTTCTTAATGGAGAATTGTACTGGCCCTGGTTAAATTTTGGAAACGGGTTTGCGAATAATATCAAGCTTATTCAATGGTACGAATACACAGGAGTATTAGGTGGAACGGTTTGGTGCCTGACAATGAATATCATCTTATTTTGCCTGATAAATTCATTTCATTCAGGGAAGAAAAACCTGCTGTCAATTTTTTCAATTGTACTGTTTTTAATATTTTCAATAACTATAGCCTGGTCTATAGGCCTTTACAAGAAAAATGTTTCATATAAGGGTAGATCATACAAAATAGTTGTTGTCCAGCCAAACATCAATCCTTTTACTGAAAAGTTTGGTAGTTTGAGTTGCAGGCAGCAATTGAACAAGATACTAAAATTAGCAAATCAAAATGCCGATACAACAATTGATTATTTTCTTTGTCCCGAAACTGCTATTGTCGATTCGATATGGGAAGATTCGATTAATACAAACCAGCACCTGAAGAAAATCAGGGAATTTATAAGACCTTATCCTAAAGCAAAGTTTATTATTGGTTTAACGTTATACAAAAAATATATTTTGAGGGACAAAACAAACTATACCGCCCGTAAACTGGAAAATACAAATTTATATTACGACACCTACAACGCGGTAGTCCAAATCGATAGCAGCAATTACTTGCCTATTTACCGTAAATCGAAAATGGTAATCGGGCTTGAAAGAATCCCTTATCAACGGCAATTTTCTTTTTTAACCAATTCAACAATCGACCTGGGAGGCCCTTCGGGGAGCTTGGGATTTCAGGATAACCGGTATGTTTTTATGAACAAAAGCGATGGTTTGAAAATAGCGCCCATAATTTGTTACGAATCCGATTTTGGAGAATATGTAACCGATTATGTCAAAAAAGGCGCCGGTTTATTTTTTATTATTACCAATGACGGTTGGTGGGGCAACAGCCAGGGAACCAAACAGCACCTTGCTTTCGCAAGGTTACGTGCGATTGAGAATCGAAGAAGTATTGCCAGATCTGCAAATACGGGTATTTCATCTTTTATAAGCCAGACAGGAGAGATAACTGACAATACAAAAATTGGTGAAGCTACTGTAATAAAAGGTAGTTTGATGGTAAATAATGAAACAACATTTTATACACTTCATGGCGATTATATTGGCAGGATTGCCCTGACACTGGCAATTTTATTCTTTTTAATGGTATTGGCGAAGTTTATATTAAAAATAGCCGGCATTGTTTATTGAATAATTCTGCTTTTTCATCCTTTCTTACTGATACGAAAATGAGTTCAGTGACTTTTTACTTTTTGATTAGAAAACACACTCGCTAAAACCATGCAAATATGTAGCATAGGTTATCTATTCGTTTTAGTATCCTATATTTAGTAAAATAGATTTGAACTTATTAGATAATAATTTAAGAAATTGAGATTTTTCCTTGGTTTTGGAAGTTGTTTTTTTGGAAGTATTTTTTATTTACATTAGATTTGAAATCAATTTTTTAGTAATTCAAAAAACCAAAAATGTTCAAAAAAATATTTCCCAGTTATTTAGATGTATTCGAGATGAAAAAACACGACTATATATTAGGAATAACGACAATTGGAGTAATGAAAATGTTTGGGCGTAATTCTTGATTTCACTTCTGGTTGTCTATGTAGATTCAGAGTTACTTTCACATTATATAGATAGTTAACTTAAAAAAGGTAAAATTACCTCAAAAACATTGCCTATTTAAAATAAATTAGTACATTTACGGTAAATTTACCTCAATATGATAAATTCAATTTTAAATAAGAGTATCAATTTGCCTGAGACATCATCGTTAAAAAACTTGTTTCTTGAAAAATTGAAATTGTCAGGTTTAAGCAAAACTCAGTTTGAGAATCTAGCAAACATTCAACGGCGCAGCCTTGATGGAATAATAGACAAAACATCAAAACAAACTGATATCATAAACCTACTCAAACTTGGTGAATTTCTTGAGTTGTCATTTGAAGATCTATTAATATACCATTTCAAAGACAAACCTGTAGAAGAAATTAAAGAACTTCAAACTTCCATGGATATTACTTTTATTAATAAATCGTTTGATCTAAAAACTCTTACATCTCTATATTTTATTAGCAAGGAATCTACGATAGATGAATTGAAACAAAGAATATGTAACTTTTTTCAAATCGAATCCATTTATCAATATGATAGTGAATTAAATGAGGTTCTTTACAGCCGGACAAAAAGAAAGTTCAGTGATAAAATGAAAGATTTTTGGATAAAATCTTCTTATAAATACTTTGAACTTATTGACAATCCAAATAATTACTCCAGAGAAGACTTAAAAGATTTAATTCCTAAAATTAAACCGTACACTCAAAATGTAGAAGATGGGTTACTTACGGTTTTTAGAGCCTTATACAATGTGGGGGTTACAGTTGTTTTTCAACCAATGTTACCTAAAACACAAATTAGGGGTGCTACATTTTTGATTAAAAACAAGCCATGTATTGTAGTCACTGATCATTATAAAAGCTATCCTACCATTTGGTTCTCTATGTTACATGAACTACATCATGCTCTATTTGACTTAGAACAACTCTCTCATAGCAAGTATCATCTAACAGGGGAACCCGATCTTTTTTTAATTCAAGAAGATAAAGCAAATCAATTCGCATCAGATTATCTAATCTCTGATGAGAAAATGCGTTATATTGAACCATTTATCCATAATCATCTGATGGTGACAAAATTCTCAAAAGAACTTCAAATTCATCCATCTATAATATACTCTCAATTCCAATTTAGACAAGCTGAAATTGGAAATAATTATTGGGCAGCTTTTAAAGAGCATTTCCCATCTGTTGAATTAGCTAAAAAATACTTGAATATTTCAAATTGGGATATAGAGTCCTTAGAAGTTGCCGCTTTAAAAGTAAAAGAACTATTAACAGTTTAATATGGAACAAAAGAAAAGCATTAAAACAAGTGATCTCTCCAAAGAGGAATTAGAGAGGTAGGATATTCTTCAAAAGGCTGAAGATGTAAAAGGTGAACAATTATCACTTAATTGGAAATCTGAATTAGTAGTTGAAAACGAAGCAGAAAAACTAATCTCACAAAGAATTGATGATCCTGTTGAAAAGTTTCAACTTTATTATAAAGGATTACATAAATTGCTTAAAGATTTTCTACCGAAAGGAAAACAAAATGAAGAAGCTAGACGATTAATTTATGATGAAAAGAATGTCTTAATTAATCGTGGAGCGAAAAAGGATGAAAAAGGAATTAGAGGAAGTGATGGCAGGATGGCATATTTGGAGGATTTGGAACTTGCAATTAAAATTGTTGCAAATTGGATAACAAATAGAGAAAGTTACTATGACCTTTATCGTGCATTTTGGGATAAAAATGAAGGACTCAAATATGGTCATCAAGATTAAAACGAACTACGCCCAACATCGACTCACAAACAATGCGGGTTTCAGAAGGTTTGCAGGTGCAGTGGCACGCGTGCAGCGGCATTGCCAGCGGACAAGGACGTTCCCCGCACTCCCGCATTGTTAGTAGCCGCAAGCGTTAGGCACAATGAGGTTCATTTCAAATTTGGATATTTTTTATTAAATGACTAATTTAGCCACAGAAATAAATTGATATGAATAAGACGAGAGTACATATAATTAAAAGAGAAGAGGGCTGGGCTGTAAAAAAAGAAGGTGGTCAGAAAGCATCCAGAGTATATGAATCGAAGAAGGATGCAGAAGAACATTCTCAATCATATAGAGAAAAGGGACATGATGTAATTGTTCATCGACGAGATGGTTCAGTTGAGAAATGGGAAAAGGCTAAAGTTTAAAATATTGAAAAATAGTTTTGAAAAAAATATCTTTATTAACTGTCCATTCGATAACGATTATCATAAACTATTACGACCATTACTTTTTACGATTATTTATTGTGGATATAATCCAAGAATTGCATTAGAACGATTCGATTCTGCAGAATTAAGATTAGATAAAATAAAACAATTAATTGATCAATCTTCATTGAGTATTCATGATTTGTCGAAAATCAAAGCAACAGAAAAGAATGAATATTATAGGTTAAATATGCCTTTTGAGATTGGGTTGGATTTAGGTTGTAAGCTTTACAATCCGGATAAAAAATACAGAAATAAAAGAAGCTTAATATTAGAAAATGAACGTTATGGTTATCAAAAAGCCTTATCTGATATTTCAAGTTCTGATGTTAAATGTCATGGTGGTGACCCAGAGGACTTAGTTATAGAGGTTCGTAATTGGTTCTCTGAATTAGGATGTTTGAATTTAATAAGTGGTTCTACAATATGGGACGATTATAACTTTTTCTTTACTGACTTTCATGAGGATAGGACTTTAAAAGGATTCAAAGAAAAAGATTTAGATAAAATGCCTGTTCCTGAGTTTATTTCCTATATTGAAAAATGGATTTTGAAAAACAATAAGCAAAATCACTGTGCCTAACAAACGATACTATGAAAGAAAAAGAAGGATTCGAACAATTAGCAGGTCAATATCCTGTCTCCGATAATTTTCTATTGGTTATGCATAAAGATAATTTAATTTATAAGTCAGGATACATTGGGCTTTTGTTTATCCCGCTAATGATAATCTTTAGCTCTTGTACATCTCGTGGTTTGGTTGAAAAGTCTGGCCAATGGGATCGTATACGATGTGGTGAATACCTCTTAGAAAATGCAACGTGGAATGTTCAGGCTGTCAAAAGCAAGTGGACTGAGACTATTTTCTATGATACTCTAAAGGGCAGCCTGGGATGGAGATGGAATTTTTCGGGTGAAAAAGATGAGCCAAATAAATATGATGGTAAAACCTTTCCCGAAATTATTTTTGGTAGAAAACCTTTTAATGTATACCAAACTACTACTTCTCGACTGCCAGTAAAACTTAAATCAGCTAAATTCCGGCTCGAATATGAATATTTTGCGAAAGCAAGTGGGGCATATAATATTACCACAGACATTTCATTCACCGATAGCATAAATCCCGGTGCAGAAAATATACGGGCAAAGATGATGATTTGGTTCGATCATCAGAATATTCAATTCTATGAACCGGAGAAACTGAAATTGGCTACGATCGGAGGACTTCAATATAAAGTTTTCATCGATATCAATCATATTGGACCAGAAGGAAAATGGGCCTTCATTGCCTTATTGTCCGATAAATTTCCTTCGAAGGGGGAATTAAACCTAAATGAGTATTTTGACTATTTTCTTTCAGAAGGCGCCCTAAAACCTGAATGGTATTTATCGAGTATCGAATTAGGAAGCGAAATTTCATCGGGTAAAGGTGAAGTTATTTTTAAGCGGTTTATTGTCCATTAATAATTAAAAACTGGATTTTACCTTTTTTATGATTGTGAAATACGGATGTTTATAATGCAAAATTTGTACATTTATGCCTTTGCGACCTTAATATATTAGTTATCAATACAGGTAGCTCATTGATGGTAAAACAATTTGTCAAGAATAAGTAGTAGTTTCAGACTTCCTGTCTCCAAACTCTGAATTGCATTTCAAATTTTCTTATAATAGTCATTCAACAGCATCCTTGCGCCTTCGAAACTACTCATTTTGCCAGCCAATACTTCATTTTCCACGTGGTCCAGTTTGTGCTGGATACTGTTGCTTTTATAAAAATGGTCCAATAAACCTTCTTCAATAGTTTGGTGCATCCAATATTTTGATTGGTTAATCCTGTTTGAAGTAAAATATTTATTTCCTTTTGTAAATTCAACATATTTCTCAATTGTTTCCCAAACTGCGCCAATACCCTGGTTCTGATGTGCCGAACAGGTCAGCACTTCAGGCAACCATCCAGACTCTCCTTGCTGTAAAAGATGTATTGCATTTTGATATTCTATTTTCGCGAGATTGGCTTTTTCGATATTGGCGCCATCGGCTTTGGTAATTGCAACAGTATCGGCCATTTCCATGATCCCGCGTTTAATGCCTTGCAATTCATCGCCGGCGCCGGCAAGCATTAAAAGTAAAAAGAAATCGACCATTGAATGAACAACAATTTCTGACTGTCCAACGCCCACTGTTTCAATAAATATAACATCAAAACCAGCAGCTTCACATAAATAAATAACCTCTCTTGTCTTTCGGGCTACGCCACCCAACGAACCTGCTGACGGCGAAGGCCTGATAAAAGCATTTGACTGGGCAGAAAGTTGTTCCATGCGTGTTTTGTCGCCCATAATACTGCCACCAGAGCGCTCGCTGCTGGGATCAATCGCGAGCACAGCCAATTTATGGTCCTTTGAAATTATGCTCATTCCTAATACTTCAATAAACGAGCTTTTACCTACTCCTGGAACACCCGTAATACCTACGCGTACAGATTTCCCTGTATAAGGCAAACATTTTTCAATAATTTGCTGGGCTATTTCCTGATGCTTATGTAAGGAGCTTTCGATTAAAGTAATTGCCTGGCTAAGTATCGTCCTGTTTTGCGATAATATTCCTTCAACATATCCTTCTATTGATAATTTTTTTTTCCGTTTCGACTTAAAATTCGCCAATGATTCATTGCTCACAACCGGAGGCTGTGGTATCCCTTTGCTTACTTTTAGTGCGCTTTGTAATTTACCAGGATCAGTATCCATGACATTAATATTTATACAAAAATAGACATTTAATTGGACTCATCGAACCCATACTGCTTAATGGTTACTATTCATGAGTACGTTTGTTTTACTATCTTTTTTTACAACTCAATACTTTAAAAAACATTCATGGGCTTTTATATAATTGATATTTATTCTATCTCACAGTAATGCCTGTTTTTTATTAATTAGAGTCTGTCTTTAATATAGAATTATCAATAAAAACAAGGTTTTCAAGGGGCAAAATTAAGAATTTATTAGTATCTTGTTGACATAACAACAAGAATTTTGATTATGAAAATATTTAATGAATGGGTGCTGCGGTTTAATAAGGCTGATTGGGCTTCAAGTCCTGAATTTGGGCTTATCGACACGGTATTGGAATCCCACCCTGATATTATTAAAATAGTAAAAAATGACATTGTTAAGAATGAAAAAGAAAGCAATTTTGGTCGAAAAGATGTTCCAACAGTAGAGCAAATTGTTCGTTCAGCTATTTTTAAAGAAATGAAAGGATTAGATTATAGAGAACTTGAGTTTGCACAAAAAGATTCTCGTATCTGTTCTACATTTATTAAGCTCGATGACAGAAGACCGTTTAGCTTTCAGGTATTACAGAAATATATTTCAAAGATAACAGCAACCTCATTACATGAGCTGCTTGTAGCCATTAATAAGATAGCTATTTCAGAAGGTTTTGAAGATGTTTCCAAATTGCGTCAAGATTCAACTACAGTAAAAACAAACATACATTACCCAACAAATAATGCATTGGTATGGGATTGCATTAAACAAACCCATCAATTATTAGAAGCTTTAAAAAAAGAGGAAGAAGATGTACACTATTTCAACTACATACAGGGAGCGAAAAAGCTGTACTTTAAAATAAATGTTACAAAATCGGATGATAAACGGTTGGTGTTATTCCAGAAACAACTTATTATCTTTTCAAAAACTATCAACCAATTATCAAATGTTCTTAAAAAAAAAGCAAAGACTTTGATAGGAACCGCAATTCAAGCCCAACTTTATGAATTGATTGACACTCTGTTACAAGTATATGATATTACTAATCGCAAAGAGATTAAGGGTGAGGCAGTACCGAACTGTGATAAAATATTTTCGATATTTGAACGTCATACAGACATAATAGTCAAAGGAAGTCGTGATGTTATCTTTGGGCACAAAGTTAATTTGGCTACAGGAAGAAGCAACCTAATACTTGATATTCAGACGTTATTGGGCAATCCATCGGATAAACAATTATATCAACCAACAATTAACAGAGTTGAAACCAATTACGAGAAAATCCCAAGAGACATTGCTACCGATGGTGGCTATGCTTGTACAGATAATTTAAATTTCAGCAAAAATAAGGGCATTGCGAACATAGTATTCAATAAAATAGTAGGGAGTTTGCAAAATACAACATCCAGCAAAAAGCTTGAAACACAACTAAAAAAATGGCGAAGCGGCATAGAAGCCAATATATCGAACTGGAAACGAGGCTTTAATATTGCAACATGCAATTGGAAAGGATTTCCTCATTTCGAGTCGAAAATAATCTGGAGTGCTATTGCATATAATTTTAGGGTGTTAACAGCTTTGTTTTTAGACAAATACAAGTTGCAAACAATAAAAGTATAGAAATGAAAACATTCAAATATTTATTGGGATACGTATGTGCTGACGCATTCATTTTTAAGCAAAATTGCTAATTTTGAGCTATAAATTACTAAAATCAAAATTAAAACCAATTTTGATAATAAATTCCTAAGCGGAAATTAGAAAAAACATCAAAACCCTTGATTAGAAAAATGAAAATGGTTGACTTTATGGACAGACACTAATTACTGTTTGCAGTTTTGTAAGAAAAATGATTTTTCGCAAAATTATTCCGGAGATGAAAATTTATAAAATTGAAAAATACCCTGAAAACGGTATTTCAAAATGGAACTATAAGTACCTAAATTTATAAATGAATTTCTTTTGATGTAATGAAGATATTGAAATATAATTTAAATTTTAGATTATCAAAAGAATACATAATAAAGGCAATTTGTTTTTTGTAAACAATAGAAAACTATTTTTTAATTTATTAGATGAAAAAATTTGTTTCTAACAATCAACCCAAATAATTAACCAAAACATTAAATTATGAAAAGTAGAATTAATTCAATTTTGACGATTTTATCAATTATGCTGATAGCAAATATATCGGCATTTGGACAGGTAAAGATTTATAAACCTTCAAAAGGTAAAACTGTTACTTATACTATTTGTCAGGGCATTTTCACCGATACTGGCGACTCAACTGCAAATTATTCGGCAGGGGAGCAAGATACAATAATCTTCAAGCCTTCTACTGCAGGGGCAATGATGAAGGTAACATTCAGAAAATTTAGTACTGCTGCTTATGACGATGTACTTTCTATATATTATGGCACAGGTACATCCAAGAAATTGGATGATTTCTCAGGAGATTATGCTCCTGGTACAATAATTTCTAATTCCTCGGATGGTGCGCTGACTTTTGTATTTAGCAGCGCTTCAGGAGATTATGCAGGCTGGGTCGCAGATATTTCGTGTAGTAGCGGAAGTGGTTTATCTTGTGCAACCATTTTATCACCTGCCAGTGGGGCGACAAATGTTAGTATCACTCCTCATATTTCATGGCAGGCAGTTACTGGAGCTACTTCTTACAATTTTATTTATGGCTATTATGCCGGACATACGCCTGTTGTTGTTGGTACAATTAATACTACTGCCACAAGTGTGGATACATTTCATTTAATGCAAGGAAGCACTTATTTATGGAAAATTGTCCCAAAAAACGGAGCTGATACGGCATCCGGTTGTTCTGTAAATACTTTTACAACTGCAAGTATTCCAAATTGTTCCGGAAAGCCAACTCCGGTTGACGGTGCAACCGCGGTTAGTTCTTACACTCTTTCATGGGCTTCTGTTTCCGGGGCAACTGATTATAAATTATATTATGGCACAACTTCTAATTTATCTGGTGTCAAATACATCAGTACAGATGGAACAACATCCTTTAAAGCTACATTAAATGCAGGGATCCAATATTTCTGGAAAGTAGTTCCGGTAAATAGTATTGGCGATGCTACCGGATGTACAATCTGGTCGTTTACAACATCTTCAGGCAATGCACCTTCGTGCGCTTCAACTTCTGTACCAGCTGATGCTTCGACGGGTGTAACTTCTTATGTATTGTCCTGGGCTGCTGTTACAGGTGCAACTTCATATAATATCTATCTGAGTTCAACAACAACTTTGCCGGCAACAGCTACAGCAAATGTGACTACTAATACATACACTGCTTCATTAAGTTCGGGTATAACATATTCCTGGAAGGTAGTTCCTGTAAATGGTTCAGGTTCTGCCAGCGGATGTTCGACATACTGCCCTTTACTACTGCAGTTGCATTACCCAATTGTGCCGGAAAACCAACTCCTTCTGATGGGGCAACCACGGTAAATTCAAACACTCTTTCCTGGGCTTCAGTTACCGGGGCAAATTATTATAAAGTTTACTATGCTACAACATCTGATTTATCAGGTATTACTCCGGTTTCCGTAGAAACAACTTCATACACGCCTGCTTTAAACGCCGGCACTAAATACTATTGGAAAGTGGTTCCTGCAAATAGTAATGGTGACGCTACCGGATGCTCTGCATGGTCGTTTACTACTGCTGCTTCAACTGGCACACCAGTAGTAAGTACATTTAAAACTAGTTACACCAATGCGCAGGGCATTATCTTCGACAACGATAACAATATGTACATATCGCGTAAAACGTATATTTCAAAAATTACTGCAGCGGGGGACGAGTCAACCTATGCTACTGGCTTGGGTAACGGATCGGATATGGCTTTCGATAAATCCGGAAACCTTTACTGTATTGATTATTCAAATAGTAAAGTTTATAAAATTGCAGCTGGCGGTGGCACTGCATCTAATTTTGCCACTACAGCTTCTCCGGTCGGTATTGTTTATGACAATATTAAGGATGTTTTATACGTTACAAATTATTTTGCATGCACAATTTCAAAAATAAGCATGACCGGCTCAGTATCTGTTTTTGCTACCATAAGTGGCGCATCAAGAGCATGCGGGTTAACAATGGACAAAGATTCAAACTTATATACTACCGACTTTATGGGCAAAAGGGTGTATGAAATTTCCAAATCCGGCAATCCATCTGCACTTGCATCTGCTACAAGCGGCTATGTTTCTATTGAATATATGCCGTCGGGAATTCTTCTGGTAACTGATTACACCAACAATAAAATTATGCAAATTACTACTGACGGCACTACAACTAAATATGCCGGAACAGGTGTTGCAGCAACTACAGATGGTAGTCTGTCAGTCGCACAATTTAACCAACCCTATTACGCTGCTGTTGACAAACAGGGCAATTATTATGTGACTGAATATACAACAAATAATATCCGGAAAATTTCTGCCGGGAAAAGCATCTCCATTTCTGCTCCAAGTGGCGATTATCTTGCATGGGGGAACCCATTTACTTTTAAATTTAATACGCAGGGTATTGACAGTGTCAATATTGATTATTCAGTTGATGGTGGTACGACCTGGAACCCAATAGCATCGCATGTAAAATCAAGTAATGGGTTAAACAGTCTACAATACACATTACCTGTTGGTAATGGATGGCTTTACAATTGCAAATTAAGAATATCTGATGCTGCAGATTCGAACAACTCATCCACCAGCAATTTCACCTTAAAGGACAAGTCGATAGTAATAAACTCTCCAAAAGGAGGCGAAACTTATAATTCCGGGGATACTATTAAAATAAGCTATACTACATCCGAGAATTTAGGTTATGTTTATTTCCAGATATCTTATGATGGAGGCTCAACATGGACTGCAATTGACGGTTCGAATTATAGTTATACTATTGGTACGTACAATTATAATTATATTACTCCAATAATGTCGGCAGGTTCTGCTAATTGCAAGGTCAAAGCTTACTATTATTATCCAAACAGTTCGGGATATTATGGCATTTCTGCAGGAACTTTTACTATTAAATCTGCTCCGCCTACGATTATTGTTACTTCACCTTCTTCTACCGACTTGCTAAAACCTGGAAATAAAAAGTATATTTATTGGACAAGTTATTTGGTTAAAAATGTGAACATTTACTATTCAACCGACAATGGAAGTCATTATACTTCGATAGCCCAGGGTATTGCTTCAGGCGATTCCTATTCGAATTACTACTATTGGACTGTACCGACTGTATCAGGTTATTTCAATCAGGCAAAGATTAAGATTGAAAGTGCATCTGATAATACTGTCAAAAACACCAGCAATACATTCACAATTACAGATCAATCGCCTGTGGTAGTAACTTCACCGGTTAGGGGCAATAAATGGTATGCAGGCAGTACCGGAACAATAAGCTATAAAAACCGCAGTAATCAAAGCTTAAGTGTTTATGCGTATTTGTCATCCGACAGTTTAAACTGGAATTATATTGGTTATGGCTCTGTAAACAGTCTTGGCATAGGTTCGATTACTTATAGTATTCCTGTCCTGACTACCGGTGCGACTACCTATAGGGTACGTTTATATGATTATTCCACCTATACATATTCTATCCCCTCAGATGCTTTTGAAATTGTTGCAGCTCCAGCACAGCTTTCAATTGCCAGCCCTGTTAAAGGGAATTATTTAAAGTCCGGGAGTTCAAATTACATTACATGGACCAGTATCTCTGCCGGGGACAATGTTAAAATAGAATATACAACAAATGGCGGCAGTGATTGGTCTCAGGTTGTAGCAAGCACTGGTACTTCGAATGGTTATGAGAATAGCTATAACTGGGTTGTTCCTTCAACAATAAAAGGGATTTACAATAACTGCTTAATAAGAATTACAAGCAATTCTGATTCAAAAATTGTTGGTATTTCCGATATCTTTACTATTTCCGATAAAGACCAGTTACAAGTTACCTATCCTGATTCATTGGTAAATGTCACTGCAGGAAATGACCTGACAATCCGTTATATTAATAATGGTGCAAGCCAGGCTTCGTATTTCTATATTTATTACTCAATCAATGGAGGTTCATCATGGAATTATTACAGTGCAACATATTTCTATGGTTTGCCATCCGGTGAAAATTCTTATATATGGACGGTTCCAACTTCATTAACTGATAACAAGGCTGTTAAAATAGCTATTTCGAATAGTTCGTATTACCCGACAAGCGGGACATTATACGGCATTAGCAAGGCATTTAACGTTACCGGGTTACCTGCGGTTATTAAAGTGAAATCACCTGTTGCCGGTGACTACTTTACTTCAGGGACTAACAGATATATTACCTGGAGCAGCCTTCATTCAAGTTCCGTAAAGATTGAGTACAGAATAGACAATGGTACTACATGGAATACTATTTCATCCTCATATTATAGTTCCGATAATGATAATAATTCATACTACTGGAATGTCGGATCAATAGCCGGGGGCTCATCTGACCAATGTCAAATTAGGATAACTGATTATAATAAACCTTCATTGGGTGATAGTAGTGAATTGTTTACTATTTCAAACAAATCGCAACTCGCAATAGTTACACCAAATGGAGGTGAAACCCTGAAGGCAGGCGAAGCTTCATTGATCCAGTTTAACAATAAAGGTACGCAGCTAAATACTAATGTTTATCTTTATTATACCCTAAATAACGGCAGCTGGAATTATATTACAAGTTTTTATAGTGTACCGGGCGGTCTGTCGTCCTATACCTGGAATGTACCGGCTACGCTTAGCGATTCGAACAGATACAGGCTGATAATTTATGAAAATTATTATGCTACTTCAGATACAAGTAACACGTTCTTTACAATAAATGGGGCTACTCCAAGCATAAAAGTAACCAGCCCTGCTTATGGAAATGTTTTGTGGTCGAAAGACAATGGCTATGTATATTATAACATTATCAACGTTAAGGCTGTTGACCTTGATTACTCACTTGACGGAGGAACAACATGGACAAATTATGTAAAAAACCAAACGGTGAGCGGTAAAAACTATATGAGCTGGGTTATCCCGACTGTAAGTGGAATTAAAGACAATTGTATTGTAAAAATTCATGGGACTAAGGATTCGACAATTTATGGGTTAAGTGGCGTATTCACTATTAAAGACGGAACAGTAAATTATACCATTTCAAATCCAAATGGTGGCGAAGTATTAAAAGCGGGCACTTACAATTCTATTGTATTTAACAATACCGGTAAATCGAGTTATGCGAGCCTTGCCTATTCGACAAATGGAGGTTCAACTTTCAATACAATAACATCTATTTATACTTATTATGGTTTGAATACCTATTCATGGTATATTCCAGATACAACTTCAAGGTCTAAAACCTGGAAGGTAAGGATAATAGATGGTTACAATACTACAATTGGCGATACAAGCAATGCCAATTTCGCAGTTGCTGAAGCTACTCCCTATATTACAGTTGCCTCTCCGACAGGTGGAAGCTGGTGGGTTTCGGGCAATAATTATTTGATATCATGGAGCAGTCTGAATGTTAAGAGGGCAATTGTAGAATTAAGTACTGATGGTGGACTTAGTTGGTCTGCGCTCGATACATTAATGTCTAATGTTAACGGGTATAATACAGATACTGTCAAAGCCCCACCTGTTGGTACAACTTCATATAGCGCCGTTATTAGGGTAAAGAATGCATATAGTTTCAAAACATTTGGATTAAGTTCCATTTTCAGCATTTCGAAAGCGGCACCTGCTCTTACAGTACTGTCGCCAAACGGAGGTGAAACATATACTGCAGGAAATAATATGCCTATATCGTTCAATAACGAAGGCCCTGCCACTTATGCGGTAATTAAACTTAGCACTGATAATGGTTTTACATGGAACTATATAAGTGATTATCTCTATGCCTATTCTGGAAAGAATAGTACTTCATATTATCTTCCTTACTATTCGAATGGTTCAACAAAAGCATTGATAGAAGTGGAGCCTTATTCATCATCGATACATTCTCCAGATACGAGTAATGCTGTATTCACAATAAAAGCTGTATCGCCATTTATTTCCATAACTTCTCCTGGCGCCTACAATCTTTGGTGGAGTGGCGACAGCCATTATCTGTACTGGAATTCAGCACATGTTTCGTCTGTAAGTTTATACTACAGCATCGATACAATGAAATCTTGGAACAAAATAGTAGAGCATTATAGTACAATTGATGGAACGAACAGCTATAACTGGACAGTTCCCGTAATTACTGGTAAAGTCGATAAAAGCTATGTGAAAATAGTTAGCGATAATGATGCAACTGTCAATGGCACAAGCAATTTATTCACAATCGACAATGAAGCTACAAAGATTATTGTCGTAAGTCCAAACGGAGGCGAAACGTTCAACGCTAACAATTATGTGGATATTTCATATCAATATTCAGGAAGGCCAAGAAGCTATGTTACTGTCTATCTTTCTACTGACAGTGGTAAAACGAAAACATCAATTGGACAAGGCAGCTCAGTATACAGTGGTTTGAACACTTTCAGTTATTTTATTCCTAAGGATACAAAGACTTCTAAACAATGTTTCGTTTATGTTGAAGAAGGCTATTGGGATAACCCGGCCATTCATAAAAGTGATGCTATTTTCACTATAAAAGCTGTTCCCCCTTCAATCAATTCAGTATATGCATCGGACAATTATATAGTCGCAGGGAAAGCATATTCAATTAATTGGTATAGTTATAAGGCAGCAAAAGTTAATATTGATTATAGCACTGATAACGGGAAAACCTGGTCATCATTGATTGCAGGCATTTCTTCACCGGATGGGAATAACAATTCAAGTTTTGTTACACCTGCTGTGTCAGGTACTTTCGAAAAATCATACTTCAGGGTAAGTTCCGCTTATAATAAGACTATTTCTTCGAATAGCGGAATTTTAACTTTAAGCGATGTACCCATCTCGTATACTGTAATCAGCCCGAATGGCGGTGAAAAGCTGAAAGCAGGCAACACTTATACTGTAAGTTTAAGCAAAACAGGGCCTGTAAATTATAGTAGCATGTATATTTCATTAAGTACCGATGGTGGCAACTCATATCAATATATAGGCTATGCTTATTTTGGAAGTAATAACAAAGCTGATTTTAACTGGACTATTGATAACCTTATTTCATCGAAATATTGTAAAATAAAAGCCCAGTTAAATTACAATGATTCGGTTAACTACGATGTGTCCGACAATTTATTTGAGATACAGCCGGCACCTGCTCAAATCAGCATTAGTTTACCGACTGCTTCAAGCTATTGGGTTGACAGTACATTACAAAAAGTTTACTGGAATAGTGTAAGTGTTCAAAATACAAAAGTTCAGTACTCTATGGATGCTGGTTCGACCTGGACTAATCTGGCAAATAATGTTAATTCAGCAAACGGTTCGAATATACTTACAATCGAAGTGCCAGGAGTAGATTCTACTGTACAAAATGCTAAAGTCAGAGTAGTGGACCTGGCTGACACAAATGTCTACGGTGTATCGCAGTCATTCATTATCAGCCCGAGCGCGGCAACTTTAACAGTAATTAAGCCTAATGGAGGAGAAGTACTAAAATCCGGTAGTTCATACTTTATTGAATATAGCTATGTTGGGAAGCCTTTATACGGAGCCGTTGTTTACTATTCTACCAATGGTGGCCGTAATTGGGTAACCCTGGGCAAAATAGGTACAATTAAAGAAGGTAAATATTCTTTCGAATGGGAAATACCTGCTGATATTACAATTTCTAATTACAACAAGATAATGATATCGTCTGCTGATGGCAGCTTTACTGATATCACTGATGGATTGTTTAGCATTGTCCCTGGCAAATCTGAGCTTAGTATCACTTTGCCAAATAGCTATAATTATGCTGTTGCAGGAAATTCGCAAAGTATTATTTGGAATGCCCGGAATGTTGATGCAGTAAATATCGACTATTCTTTAGACGCAGGGGCAACATGGAACAGCATTGCAACAAATGTAAGTTCGACATCTTCATCAAATACTTATGACTGGACAGTTCCTTCAATTTCTGGCACTTTTGAAAATGCAAAAGTAAGGATTACAAACGCTTCTAATTCCGATTTAAGTGTAATTAGCGAAAGTTTTGTTATAAGTGATATGCAGCGGTCGCTGAAAATAATCGATCCAAACGGTGCTAATACTTTGTATGCCGGTAAGTATTATGATGTCAAATTCCAGAATAATGGCCTAAAAACTACAGTCAACATTTCTATTTTCAATTCAGATGTTCCGAATGGTAGTTATTTATGCAATTTTGAGAATATCAAAACTGGTAATAATATTATAGAAGTTAAAATACCAGAGACCCTCAAAGGAAATGATTCCTCGTTTATCAATATCACTGACTATTATAATTATCAAATTAAAGTTTTCAGCGATACTGCATTTTCCCTTGTTGGTATTGATCCCGTTATTAAGAATGTAAAGCCTGATTCAACCGCATACTGGTCAGCAGGTGACTCAAGGACTATTTCATGGAAGAGCTATAACATCGATAGTGTTATCCTAAGCTATAGCATTGATGGTGGTACAACCTGGTCACTAATAGATGATGTTGCTGCTATGAATGGAAATAATACTTACAACTGGACTGTGGCCGATGTTAAAAAAGCCAAGGTTACTGCACAAATCAAGGTTAGCAGCAGTGTATCAGGAAAAATAAGTGGGCTAAGTGGTAAATTCACACTAACTGGTAATCCGGTAGTGCTTACTATTACGAGTCCTAATGGTGGTGGGACTATTAAGGCAGGTATCGTAGATACTATTAAATTCAAGTACACAGCCAACGACAAGATTGTAAATGCTTATATCTCGTTCGACAAAGGTTCCAGTTGGAGCAAACTGGGTTCTAACAGTGCGTTCCTTGGAGACAATAAGATGGCATTCTGGTTACCCTTCGAAACTGTACCTTCGACTCAATGCTTAGTCAGAATAGAAGATGAGGATGGTATAGCCGACACAAGCAATGCTGTATTTGCTGTTGCAGAAGCTGATCCTGCTATCTCGATAGAATCTCCCGATACAGGCGATTATTGGATTGCAAAATCCGTTCATTCAGTGGCCTGGTTTAGCTGGAAGGTCAGTAAAGTAAACCTGGAATATTCGAAAGATAATGGGAAAACATGGTTCTAAAATTAGATCGAATGTGCCCGTTATTAATGGAGATAATATGTACAACTGGAGTATTCCTTCGGTTTCCGGAACATTCGATTCCAAATTAAGGGTTGTTAGTACGACAAATAGTACAGTACTTGGAATGAGCAGGACTTTTACTTTGACCAATGTAGCTTCATCATTTACAGTTACCAATCCTAAGAAAGGCGATTCGAAACAAGCCGGAGTTGCAGACATTGTTAAATTTTCATACCAAGGCCCTAAGACACTTGCTAATGTATACTTCACTGTAGATTCTGGAAATACATGGAAATTATTAGCCGATAATATTTCGATAATAAAGGGCGACACAACAATTGCAATTAAAATACCTATCGAAACCCTGGCATCGAATGGTGGTTTGATCAAAGTATTCGATACTACTGGATTAACAGGAATTAGCGAATTGTTTACAATTAAAGCTGCACCTGCAACAATTAATGTAACTTCTCCGGTTGCCAAAGCATATTTGCTTTCAGGAAATACCCAGGCAATTTCATGGGAAGGTTATAGTGTAGACACCGTGAAAATTGAATACAGCCTTGATAATGGCACAACATGGTTACCTATTCAGTCAAAGGTTGTTTCAACAAATGGAATTAATTCTTTTAACTGGAATGTAGTTAGTGTAACAGAAGCTAAGAAGGCTAGTTTAATACGAATTTCCAGTTTAGCTGATAATACTTCAGGTAAGAGTGCAATATTTACCATTAGCAACACGTATCCTTCTACCGATGCACGCCTGACAGAAATTGCAGTCAACGGGAAAATCATCGCTACTTTTGATGCTGAAACTTTATCTTATGATTTCAAAGTTCCATACTCAATTATATATGCGCCTAAAGTTTCGGTAAAGACATCGGGTTCCGCGGCTAAATATTCAATCAAAAATGTAGCTAAATTTAATGGTTCGACTGCAATTACTGTAACAGCAGAAGATGGCATTACAATGAGGACGTACTTTGTCAATTTCTATAAGGATAAAGCATCATCGAATGCATCACTTGCTGACTTAAAAGTAAATGGGAAAACTATTTCCAGCTTTAAACCAACTACACATATTTACAATGTAATATTACCGGCAGGTACGACTGTAGTTCCTGCAATAGTTGGTGCAGTGGCAGATACAACTGCAAAAATTGTAGTAAACAATGCCACATTAAACGGCAAAACTACAATTGTTGTTACAGCTGAAGATGGAGTAACAAAAGCAACTTATGAAATTGATTTCTCAGTAGCTGTTGATGTAGAGTTAGTTGCTGCCAATCCGATTAGTATTTATCCTAACCCGGTAATTGATAACCTTATCATTGCAAATGCTGAAAATTCTAAAATATTTATTTATAACCTAAATGGTCAAACGATCAAGGCAATAAACAATATAGATAAATTTGTTTCGATTAATTTCAGTTCATTCGAGCCCGGAGCCTATATTCTAAGGATAGTTAAGGGTGATGCCGTAACTGAAAGAAAAGTAATAAAATTGAAGTAGCAACTAATTCAAAAAAGGCCTCAGTAAAACGGGGCCTTTTTTTATTTACTATTTTCAAATAATTGGATTATTGTTTCAATTTATATATTTTTGTTTAAAAGCAAAAAAAATGCTTCGAAAAAACATCTTTAGATTTACTTTGGCTTTTAGTGTAGTTTTGCTTGCAGTTTGTTCAAGTTCATGTTTTTATTGCATTGGCGGAAGCAATGTTGTAAGAACTGAAAACAGGACAAGCCAGGTTACAACTTTTAATGAGATAGAGTTGCGTGGCGACTTTGACATTAATTTTGAGCAAGATACTATTGATAATTATGAAGTATTGGTTGAAGGCGATGATAATATAATTCCTTATATATCTACAATAGTCCAGGGGAATAGATTGATAATTGAGTACAATACAAGCAAATGTTTTAATCATTCAAACGATATTGATATTAATATTAAAGCCAGGGATTTATCAAAACTAATTATTAGTGGTTCCGGAAATGCATATAGCAATAAATTAATTACTAATACACTTGACCTTCAAATATCTGGTTCAGGTAATATTAACTTTAGAAACGATACACTACAAACACTTAGTACCAATATTTCAGGTTCTGGTAATATAACATTGAATGGCACAACGAAAAGCTCAGAATTGAATATTAGCGGTTCTGGCTCTTTTGGAGGTTTTGAATTATTGCAAGGTACATGCAATGCCACCATTTCTGGTTCAGGAAGTATGGAAATATCATTTACCGATCAGTTAAATGCAAATATTTCGGGCAGTGGCTGTATATATTACAATGGCGATCCAAATCATTTAAAAACTAATATAAATGGAAGTGGGAGAGTAGTTCATTACCAAAATTCTAAAAAGTAAGGTTTTTCTTATGTATAATATAATAAATTTAGCCTATTCATTTTCTATTAAATGAATTTGATTTTTATATAAATTAATTTTCTTTAAGTGTTCTCCTTTTATGTGCAAAAAAGTAAGTTACCTATTTATTGTAAATATATTTTTAATCAATTTAACTCAACCTTTGGCAGCTCAGGATGCTAATTACAGCTTGGGACTCAGAAGTGGTTCAACAAGTGGAGTTACAATCAGGCAATATACAAAAGAAAATACTGGATTGGAAGGCATATTATCATTTAACACCAACAGTTTTAAAGTAACATTTTTAAAAGAAGCATACAACGAATCAGATATCGCTTTCTCAAATCATTTTTTCTTCGTTAAAGGTTTGGGTGGCCATGCAGGTTACATGAATACTGACCATTATACTTTTTTGGGGCACACATATTACAGGGAAGGTGGCAGTATGACTGTTCCAATTGTCGGAATGGATGCACTTGCCGGTTTTGAATACAGGATGATTATTTTTCCGCTGATTTTTGGAATTGACTGGAAACCTTATTTTGAATTTTCAACTTTTCAGATATTCAATATGGACCCTTGGGATATCGGTTTTTATATAAAGCTTTCATTAAAATGAAATGTCGTTTATAAAATTTAAGTACTGAATTCTAATATATAAAAGCAATAATACCTGAGTTACAAATTGCACGTGCTTTAAATAACTACAAAAAATGAAAAAATTATTGATTTCAGTTTTTATGCTTACTCTATCCTTAAGCATATTTTCACAGAAAGAAGAGCAGGAAGATTTTAAAACTATACTTGGCGAAAGGGGCACAAATGGCGGATACGGAGGATTCTCATTTGGATATGCTTCGATTGCCGGCAGTGATGCAGCTATTTTTGGCGGTCAGGGGGCATGGATACTAAATCATTACCTTTCAATCGGGATAGCTGGAAGTGGTTTTGCAACTGATTTTAAAAGTGATACAACAAACCTGGTAGGGGGTTATGGTGGCCTTTTACTTGAACCTATTATACTGCCATTATTTCCTGTGCATCTCTCATTGCCTATACTATTGGGTGCAGGTGGTATTGCGAAAACAAAAACTTATTATTATAGCAACAATTCTTATGTCGTAGATTCTGACCCATTCTTTTTTGTCAGGCCCGGAGCAGAAATAGAACTGAACCTGACCCGTCACATGCGCCTGGCTTTGGGTGCATATTACATGTACACAAGCAGGCTTACCGTTTTAGGTATATCAAAAACTGCACTTAACAATTTTTCAGGGGCTGTTACCCTGAAGTTTGGTAAATTCTAATTCTTCTTAGTATTTTTATAAATTAAAAACGAACCAAGTATAATTGCCCCAATTGCAGTAAGTAAACCTTTTTTATTTGAAGATGAAACAGGTTGATTGTTGCCTAATTGTTTTCCAATAAAATAAACAACATAACCCACCCCAAGTATTATCAGGGTAATTCCTGATCCTAATATTATAAACTTAATCATAATTAAATTTTATCCAAAAATTACAAGTAATCAAATTGTAGTCTTGTTAATGGTATTAATCAGGTGCAAAAGTAATTCAAAAAATTTGATAAAAATTATTAATATTCTGAACAATAAGACGACTTTTGCAGCTTATTATTTGTATGTTAAAATATTATGTCCCATAAATCAGGATTTGTAAATATTATCGGGAAACCCAATGTCGGGAAGTCGACATTAATGAATGCTTTTGTCGGTGAGAAACTTTCAATTGTTACACCCAAGATACAAACCACACGGCATCGTATCATGGGAATTGTTAATGGAGAGGAATATCAGGTAGTTTTTTCCGATACACCTGGAATACTAAAGCCTAAATACAGGCTACAGGAAAAAATGATGGGGTTCGTGGAATCAGCATTTGAAGATGCGGATATTATGGTAATACTGACTGAAAAGGATGACAAATTTGATACTGATGAATTTTTCGAAAAGATAAATAAATTAGATTTGCCATTATTGCTTGCGATAAATAAAGCTGATTTGTCCGATCAGGAAGAAATGGTTGTATTGATAGAACTTTGGAAAAAACGTTTGCCAAAGGCTGAGGTATTTGTAATTTCTGCACTTAAAAATTATAATGTCCAGGGGCTATTCAACAGGATACTTGAATTGTTGCCTGAAAACCCGCCATTTTACCCAAAAGATGATTTATCCGATAGGAACGTCCGTTTTTTTGTTACTGAAATTATCCGTGAAAAAATTTTATTTAATTATCAAAAAGAAATTCCTTATTCGGTTGAAATTACCATAGATTCATACCAGGAAGGGGAGAAGCTCGACAGGATTTCGGTGATCATTTATGTTGAACGGGATTCGCAAAAAGGAATTTTAATTGGTCATAAAGGCGAATCGTTAAAAAGGATTGGCATCCAGGCCCGAAAAGATATTGAAAAATTTGTCGGGAAACAGGTTTTCCTGGAAATGTTTGTTAAAGTGAAAAAAGATTGGCGTGATAGCGAAAGCCTGCTTAAAGGGTTTGGATATTAAAGAAATGGAGCCGAAATCCGGTCTCTGGTCTCTTGTTTCCGGTTTCCTGACTCCTGTCTCCAGTTTCCTGACTTCTGACTCCAGTTTCCAGTTTCCAGTTTCCGGTCTCCGTTTTTAATCTACATTATTATTGAGATATGGATTTTCAGGCCTTAACAATATTTTTCTTTCATCATCATCAATTAGCGTGAATTTTGAAATATCTGAATTGGCAGGGGTTTTCAAGTCATCAAAATTAACTTTCTTCCTTACATAAGCTGGTTGGTTTTCCATATCATCAATAAAATTTGTATCTCCCAAACCGGTTGTTAAATCTTTCTGGCGCGATTGATTTTTCTTCAATTCGTTCAACCTTTCATTTGATTTCGTTTTATTGATTTTAACATCGATATTATCGGGGCTGAAATTTTCTTCGGAATATGATGCGTTTGAAGACGATACAAAATCTAATTCAAGTTTCCGTTGGCGGGACTGTTCGGAATTTTCTTTCGTTTTAACTTCAAACATGCTGCTTGCATTAACCGTTTTGTGAGGCCTGTCTTCTGCAAGAGGAACATTAACAATCTGACGCTTACGATTATATAATTCCGGAATTGAATTGGACTCAAACCCTGTGGCAATAATAGTTACACTAATCTTCCCACCTAAAGAAGGTTCATTTCCTGTTCCCCAAATCATAAGCGAATCTTTGGCCACAGCACTTGTAACGAAATCAGTAATTATTCCAACTTCATCCATCGATACTTCTTCATCGCCTGATGTTATATTGAGCAAAATATTTTTTGCGCCGCGAATGTCGTTGTTATTTAAAAGTGGTGAATTTAATGCTTGTTGAATGGCATCGTGGGCACGGTTTTCACCTTCAGCAACTGCCGATCCCATAATTGCCACTCCGCTATTGCTCATAACTGTTTGCACATCGGCAAAGTCAACATTGATATAGCCATGAACGGTTATAATTTCTGCAATTCCCTTTGCCGCTGTAGTTAGCACGTTGTCTGCACGTTTAAAGGCTTCTGAAAGTTTTTGGTCACCATACATTTCGCGTAGTTTCTCATTATGGATGACAAGCAGGGAATCGACATAATTGCGTATTTCATTTATCCCTTCTATTGCCTGGTTAATACGCTGATGTCCTTCGAAACGGAATGGTACAGTAACAATAGCAACTGTAAGAATGCCCATTTCTTTTGCAGTTTTAGCAATAACCGGCGCAGCGCCAGTTCCTGTACCACCTCCCATTCCAGCAGTTATAAAAACCATCTTGGTATTTGACGACAACAAATCAATTACATCCTGTAAGTTTTCAATTGCCGATTGTCTGCCAATATCTGGTTTATTGCCAGCTCCCCGGCCTTCGGTGAGAGAGTTGCCAAGCTGAATTTTAACTGGTACCGGACTGTTTGCCAATGCCTGGGCATCGGTATTACAAACTACAAAATCGACATCTTTTATGCCCGACCGGTACATGTGGTTTACCGCGTTGCTTCCACCGCCTCCTACACCAATAACTTTAATTATGGAGGATTTGTGTTTTTGCAAATCAAAAGGAATTAAATCGTCTATCATGGTTATAAATTTTTGATATAATTTTGAATTCTTGGTTGGATAAAAATCTATTTTTAACCTTCGTTCCTTTTTGGCGTTCCAACGGGAACCAAAAAGAACCTGGCTGAAAAAACTCGCTCCATCTCGTACCTCGACTTCGCTCAAACAGTTTTCAGCCGAAAAGGAATTGATATTTGACGCTTCGCAGTTTCTTAATAAGTTTAAATTAGATTTTTGAATTTTCATCTCTTATAATAAATAGCCGTTTTTACATCTTACTGTCATTTTCTTCGAACAATTCGCTAAAGGACTTTTTAAATGAATCAAAAATGCCTGGTTTGTTTTTGCCCCCTGCATTCTTTTTATTTTCATTTACTGAATTGTTCACTTCAATTTCAGCTTCTTCCTGCTTATTTGAATTTTCGCCAATCAGAATATCATTTTCGATTTGCTTGAAAAGTTTGTTTTCTGATATTTCTTTTCGTTCATCTATATACTCAAATCCTTTAAGTACAAGACCTACGGCAGTTGAATACATAGGCAGGTTAATTTCAGTTGATGCATTTACTGCCAAATGTTCGTTTGGATACCCAATCCTAACATCCATGCAGCTTCTAAATTTCACTAATTGAGGCAAATGCCTTAACATTGCGCCACCGCCTGTGATAACTATACCTGCGCTGAGTTTATCCATGTAACCTGAATTTTCAATTTCAAAAATCACCGAATCGAGAATTTCTTCCATGCGCGATTGAATGATGTAAGCTAAACTTTTAAACGAGATTTCTTTTGGGTCGCGGCCTGCAATTCCTGCTATTGAAACAACTTTATCATCTTCGGCCATATCTCCAAGCGCCGAGCCAAACTGCATTTTCAACAGCTCGGCCTGGCGTTGAAGAATAGCGCAACCCTCTTTTATATCCTTTGTAATTACATTTCCACCAAATGGGATAACTGCTGTATGGCGGATTATATCGTCATAATAAACTGCAATATCAGTAGTACCGCCACCTATATCGACAAGTGCAACACCAGCTTCTTTTTCATCGGCAGTGAGCACAGATTCTGACGAAGCAAGTGGTTCGAGTATCAGGTTCTTCACTTTTAAACCCACGCGGTTAACGCACTTTTCAATATTTTTTGCAGAAGCAGTTTGTGCAATTACAATATGAAAATTTGCTTCCAGCCTTCGACCAGACATCCCAACCGGGTTCACACCTGTTTCATTGTCGACTATATAACTTTGCGGAATAACATGGATTATTTCCTCGCCAATATCGACAGGGACTTTTCGCATATCATTTTCAAGGCTTTTAATATCGTCGCGGGTAATTTCATATTCGTAATTATCGCGATTGATATAGCCCCGGTTTTTTATACTCCGGATATGCTGTCCGGCAATACCGACAAATACTTCCTGAAGTTTAACCCCGGCTTTTTGTTCAGCTTCCTGGACTGTTTTGGAAATGGCGGCAACTGTTTCTTCAATATTTTGCACTACACCTCGTTTCACACCTCTTGATTCTGTTTTCGACATTGACAGTATTTCAAGTTTTCCATTGTCATTCTTCTTACCGATGACAGTTACAATTTTTGTTGTGCCAATGTCTATGGCACCAATAATTTGTTCGTTCTTTATCATAGTTTTTCTCGTTTTGTACAAACTACCTGGTCTTTAAATTTAAGGTTAATGGTTTTATATTGATTCCATCCAATTTCATTGAAAGCCCTGTACATCGATTTTAATTTCCGGAATTTAATATCTATGTCGTTTGCTTTGCCAAATAAAATTATTTGAGAACCGACCCTGGGAACGAGTTCCATTTCGGAGTGGTTATCGACATAGACCTGCTCGATTTGCGAACGCCAGAAATCATCATTATCAATGTATTTAGCGACATGATACAAATCGTAAATAATATTCGGGCGGAGGAAGCTATCCTTTTTTGAAGGGAATATTTTCCGTGGAATAGTGACATCAAATGGTTCCTCGATATTTCCATTGGCTATTAAAGTAAATGCTGCATAGTCTTTCATTAGCGGGATTAATTGACCTGCTTCATCAATATAATAATTTTGCAGCTTTTTGTTTGTTATCCTTAATATTGGCCTTCGTTGTTGGACATAAATATTTAACCTGCCATCAATTGTTGTATAAACTGAAGCATTTTCTACTGCCGGATTTTTATTTATTATTTGTTTTGCAATAAAAGTATTGATACTATCAATTGGCCTGCCTATATACTTCATTTTGTAACGTTCCAGCGCTTTGATGACATCTTCTTTTTGTAAAAATTTATTATAGTCTTCATCGGATATCTGTATATAAATTTTATTACAAATAACTTTGGCATGGTTTTCTGAAATAAACCCAATTGCTATTATTAAATAACCAATCAATAATACCCAGAGTAATATGTTTTTTAGTTTATGCATTCTAAGATGTTCGATATTCGATTTTCGTCATAAATAATTCATAATTCATAATTCATAATTTTGCTTTATCTTTTCAGCAAACCCATCTATATCGCCGGCTCCCATCGTTATAATCAATTCTGGCTTACGTGTTTTTAGTAATTCTAATAAATTTTCTTTTTTGCAAATTGTTTTATTCCGGATTGTCACTTTATTAAAAATCAATTCTGAGCTTACACCTTCGATCGGTTCTTCACGTGCCGGATATATATCGAGCAAAACAAGTTCGTCGAGAAGGCTTAGGTTTTCGGCAAAACCATCAGCAAAATCTCGTGTACGTGTGTACAAGTGCGGTTGAAATATCCCCATAATTTTCTTTTCCGGGAACAATTCCCTGGCTGAGGTTATGCAGGCTTTTATTTCTTCGGGATGATGTGCATAATCGTCAATATAAATCAAATCTTTATTATTAATTTGAATTTCGAACCTGCGCTTCACCCCTTTATATGAAGCCAGTGCACTTATCATTTCTTCTGGTGTAACTTGCAGGATAATGGCCGCAGAAATAGCTGCAATTGCATTTTCAAGGTTCATTTTGCCTGGTATTCCCAATTTAATGTCCCTGACAATTCCCATCGGGGTTTGTAGATCGAAGTTGTAAAGCCCATCAACAACCCGGACATTTTCAGGATAGAAATTTGCCTTTTCGGTCAATGAGTATGTGAAATCGTTTACATCGTTGAGGCTGCCAACATCAATCGGAAGGCCTTTTTTGTAAACCAAAACCCCATTTTCAGTTATTTGTTGCGCGAACTGGTTAAACGATTTTATTACTTCTTCGTGTGTCCCATAAATATCCAGGTGGTCGGCATCAACAGAAGTAATTACCGCAAGATATGGAAAAAGGTGGAGGAACGAACGGTCATATTCATCTGCTTCAGCTATTACAACTTCACTTGTATTAGAGATCAATAAATTTGAATTGAAATTTTTTGATATTCCGCCAAGAAATGCTGAACATCCAACTGATGAGCTTGTAAGTATATGGGCAAGTATTGTTGATGTCGTGGTTTTGCCATGTGTACCTGCGACTGCAATACCTGTGTGGTTCGAAAAAATCATTCCCAGTACTTCAGCGCGTTTCAAAACTGTGTATTCACGTTCTTTAAAATAATTGAATTCGTAATGATAATTTGGCACAGCCGGTGTATATATCACGAGTGTATTTTCCTTATGAGAAATTATTGGATCTGGCACCAATTCAAGTTTGTCTTCGAAATGTACATCAATACCCTCTTTTTTGAGTTCATCGGTAAGTGGGGTTGAAGTTTTATCATAACCGGCGACAAATTTGCCCTGCGACTTGAAATACCTTGCCAGTGCGCTCATTCCGATACCGCCAATTCCAACCAGGTACACATTGTTGATTTTTTCGAATTCCATTTTTATAGGTCATTTAAGGTTGAAAACTTAAAGTATGTTTCTTAAAATAAATTCTATATTTTCTAAAAGCCTCATATCGACACCCTCCAATCGGAGAGGGAGTTTCCCATTCTCCTTTTGGAGAAGGGGCAGGGAGTGAGGCCTTTGGTATATTTCGAAACGAATTCATTTTATCGTTTTTTATTTTCTGAAACAATTTCTAATATCTTCTTTGCAATTTTTTCAGATGAATTATGTAACGCCAATTTTGAAATATTATCGGCAAGTTCCTTTTGCCGTGTCCCATCTTTTGCAAGTTGAAGCGCTGTATCTATTAATTTGTCATTCGCTTCTGAATCGGCAACTAAAATGGCTGCATTTTTATCGACCAATGCCTGTACATTTTTTGTTTGATGGTCTTCGGCTACATTAGGCGACGGTACGAGGATTGAAGGTTTTCCTGTAATACATAATTCTGAAATACTGCTTGCACCTGCCCTTGAAATAACTATGTCGGCCACGGCATAAGCCAAATCCATCCTTGAAATAAAATCATGAAGTTTGATGTTTTCAGCGTTTGCTGAATGTAATTGAATATTTGCCCGGGCCTTATACAAACTGCCGCTTTGCCAGATAAACTGTAAATTACTATTTTTTATCTTGTCTATCGATTTTGCAATACTTTGGTTTATCATGCGGGCTCCCAGGCTTCCACCAATGCTAAGGATTGTGTTTTTTTCAGGACTTAGGCCAAAGTATTTATATCCTTCATCCTTTAAGTTGCCTAAAGCTTCAAGTCCCTGCCGAATTGGATTTCCTGTAATTATTATTTTTTCTTTGGGAAAATATTTTTCCATCCCTTCATATGCAACAAAAATCAATTTTGCTTTTTTTGCCAATAATTTATTGGTAATCCCTGCATAGGAATTTTGTTCCTGTATAACTGTCGGAATTCTTAAACGTGAAGCTGCCCAAAGCACTGGAGCACTTGCATAACCGCCTACCCCAACAACAATATCTGGATTGAATTCCTTTAAAACTTTTCGTGCTCTGATTAAACTTTTAATTAATTTTAATATAACAGTGAAATTTTTATAAAAAATCTTTCTTTGAAATCCTGCGACCGGTAATCCGATAATTTTGTAACCTGCTACTGGGACTTTCTCCATTTCCATTTTGTTTTCAGCGCCTACAAAAAGTATTTCGATTCCGGGATCAAGTTTTATTAATGCATTGGCAATTGATATGGCAGGGAATATATGGCCTCCGGTTCCGCCGCCACTTATGATTATTTTAATATTTTGCTTTTCAACCATTTTTAGGTATTAGCTTTTAGCTTTTAACTATTAGTTCATTATTTTTTGTTCTTTACTTTTAACTTATTTAATCTGCCTTCTGTTCTTCTTTTGCTTCATCTTTTTCAGTTTCCTCTTCTTCTTTATTCTCAGAAATTTCTGTTTCTTCCTTATTTATACCCCTGCTTACACTCAGTATTATCCCCAAGGCAGAACTGGTAAATAAAATTGACGATCCGCCCATGCTCACTAATGGGAGTGTTTGTCCTGTTACCGGGAAAAGGTTTACAGCAACAGCCATATTTATCATTGCCTGAAACACTAAGCTCAGCGATAACCCGAATGTAAGGAATGCAGGAAATGTACGATCTGTTTTTCGCACGATAACACCTGCCCTGTATAGCAGGTATAAATAAAGAAACAAAACAAGAATGCCACCGATTAATCCATATTCTTCAACAATAATCGCATAAATAAAGTCAGAAAACGGGAATGGTAGAAAATTTCGTTGTGTGCTGTTCCCAGGTCCTTTGCCAAGTATACCGCCGGTTGCAACAGCTATTTTTGCCTGCTCTGCCTGGAAATTATTGTCATCATCTTTTTCGGTATCCTTACCAATATAAGTTTCCACGCGGTGTTTCCATGTATCGACCCTATGGCCAAGCTTGGTTTTTGTCATTGGCGCTATCAGCACAAATAGTGATAAGAAAATTATTCCTGCTAGTCCAAGCAATAAAAGATGTTTGATCGATATCCGCCCGACAAACATTAGAATTATACTCACTGCAAAAATCATGAGCGAGGTTGAAAGGTTTGAAGGTAATATCAGGATACAAACCAGGCCGACAGGGATTATTATTGGCAGAAATGCTTTCTTAAAATCTTTAATTTCTTCCTGCTTTAATGACAGAACGCGGGCAATATACATTATCAGCGCTAATTTTGCAAAATCAGAAGTTTGTATTGTTATCCCGATTCCGGGTAATGTCAACCATCGCGAGGCTGAATTAATTGCAGTGCCCATCACCATTGTTAAACCAAGCAAGGGTATTGAAATAAACAGAAGCAATTGAGCAAGCCTTGAATAATATTTATAAGGGATAAGATGCGTTATATAAATTGCAACAAATCCTATCAACATGAACGATAAATGTTTCAGGATATAATAGGTTGTATTGCCGCCCTGGTATTTATAGGCCAGTGTGCCGGTTGAACTATATACGGCAAGTACTGAAATTAATGTAAGGCAAATTATTACTCCCCAGATTATCCCATCGCCTTTAAAATATTTTCTTAGTGTCTCAGCCATTGTTAGGTGTTAGGTATTTGCTATTAGGTTTTAGTTTTTTATTTATTTTAAATATTTGTCTTTTTTAATTTGTCATTTGTCATTTGTAATTTGTAATTAGTCATTTGTAATTTGTCATTTGTAATTTGTAATTTGTAATTTGTAATTTGTAATTTGTAATTTGTAATTTGTAATTTGTAATTTGTAATTTGTAATTTGTAATTTGTAATTTGTAATTCTCTTCTTAAAGTTCTTTAACAAATTTTTTAAACTGCCTACCCCTGTCCTCGTAATTATCGAATAAATCAAAACTCGCGCATGCAGGTGATAGCAGAACAGTTTCACCTCCTTTGGCCAAATGATAAGCAGCCTTGACGGCTTCCTGCATTGAACTTGCATCCACGATAGCATCGACCATGCCATCAAAAGATTTATGCAATTTTGTATTGTCTTTGCCCAAACAAACCATTGCTTTTACTTTTTTCTGGACCAATTCATAAAGTTCTTTATAATTATTTCCTTTATCGGTTCCCCCTGCTATCCAGATAACATTATTTGGGATACATTCTAATGCGTACCAAACTGAGTTGACATTTGTTGCTTTTGAATCGTTTATGAATTCAATACCATTGACTTTTACAACATACTCCAACCGATGCTCAACTCCTTTAAAATCCATCAACGATTCACGGATTATTTCCTTTCGAATTTTTAAGGCGCTTCCTGTAATGCCTGCTGCCATTGAATTGTAGGCGTTATGCCTTCCTTTTAATGAAAGTTCATCTAAGGACATAGAGAAATCGATATTGTCAAATTCAATATTGATAAAATTGTTGCGGACATAGGCTCCTTTTAGTTGCTGGTTTTTAAGTGTCATTGGTAATTGTTTTGCCCTAGTTACGATCTTTTCCATTTCGCGAATGGTGAGGTCGTCATCAGAACAATAAATAAAGAAGTCTTCTTCGGTAAGGTTTTGTGTTATTCTGAATTTTGAGTCGATATATTTTTGCAAGTCGTAATCGTAGCGGTCAAGATGATCTGGGGTAATATTAAGTAAAATCGCGATGTCAGCCTTAAACTCATACATATCGTCCAATTGAAAATTACTGATTTCGAGGACGTAATAATCGAAATTCTCGGTCGCAACCTGCATAGCAAAGCTTCTTCCAATATTTCCGGCAAGACCGACATTCATACCTGCCTTCTTCATCATGTGATATATTAGTGATGAAGTAGTTGTTTTACCATTGCTTCCTGTAATACAAATTTTATAAGCTGATGTGTACCTTCCTGCAAATTCAATTTCTGAAATTATTGAAATACCAGCTTCACGAATCTTTAAAACAATCTCGGCTTTGTCTGGAATGCCTGGGCTTTTTATAATTTCATGGGCATCTAAGATTAATTCTTTCGTATGCTGGCCTTCTTCAAAAGCTATATTATAGTTGTTCAGGATTTCTTTATAATAGTCTTTTATTTTTCCGGAATCGGAAACGAAAATTTCGAAACCTTTTAAATGTGCAAGAACAGGCTGCACCTACACCGCTTTCACCGGAACCTAAAATTACTATTCGTTGCATAGTTAAACCTCCAGGAGCCTACCAAACCAAGCCTCACCCCCAACCCCTCTCCAAAAAGAGAGGGGCGAAAGAAAAGGAGTGGCTTAGGTAAGCAATATTTTAATTTTTACGTTTCATATCAAATTTAATTTTAACTCTGCCTTTCTTTCTTCTTCTTCCCTTAATGGAGGCCTGGTTAGGCTTAGGCCTCCCAAACACTCCAAAGGAGAGGCTTAGATTAGCAATATTTTAATTTTTACGTTTCGTATCAATTTTATTTTAACTCTGCCTTTCTTTCTCCTCCCCTTCGGGGAGGTTGGGTGGGGCTTCTTATCTTATCTTTAATGTAACTATTGTTATAATTGCCAAAATAATCCCGACAATCCAGAAACGTGTTACTATCTTGGCTTCCGGATATCCCTTCATTTGGTAATGATGGTGCAATGGCGCCATTTTAAAAATCCGCCGTCCTTCACCGAACTTTTTCCTGGTGTATTTGAAATAACTTACCTGCATCATTACCGAAAGGTTTTCAACAAGAAAGATTCCACAAAGAATCGGGATTAGAAGTTCTTTACGGATAATAATTGAAAAAACTGCAATTATTCCACCTAAGGCCAGGCTTCCTGTATCGCCCATGAATACCTGGGCAGGATAAGAATTGTACCATAGAAAACCAACTGTTGCACCAATGAAAGCGCTTGCGAAAATTACCAGTTCGCCAATATGTGGGATGTACATTATATTAAGATAATCTGCATAAATCATGTTTCCTGACAAATAAGCCAAAATGCCGAGTGTTGTGCCTATTATTGCAGAAGTGCCGGTTGCAAGGCCATCGAGTCCATCGGTGATATTTGCACCATTCGATACAGCAGTGATAATAATGATTATGGCTATTATAAAAATCAACCATTTCCATTTTGCAGCTGATCCGCCCAGAAACCACACCAATTTACCGTAATTAAATTCATGGTTTTTTAAAAATGGTATAGTTGTTTTGGTTGATTTTACATCGCGATATTCAACGAATTTAGCATGTGAAATATTTAGCTCATCGCTACCAACTGTATTTTCTGAAACAGGTAAAGTTTTAGTTATCTTTTGCCTGACAACAACATCGCTGCTAAGCCATAATGTTAGCCCTACAATTATTCCAAGTCCAACCTGTCCTACAATTTTAAATTTTCCTTCTAACCCTTTTTTATCTTTTTTATATACTTTTATATAATCGTCCATTCCTCCAATAAAAGCAAGCCACAATGTAGTTACCAACATAAGTATTACATAAACATTTAGAATATCAGCAAATAACAATGTTGGTATAACAATACCTGCAATAATAATTATTCCTCCCATTGTAGGGGTCCCTTTCTTTTGCATTTGTCCTTCAAGGCCAAGGTCGCGAACTATTTCTCCAATTTGTTTCCTTTGAAGGAATAGGATTATTCTTTTGCCAAAAAGAAGTGCAATAGCCAGTGATGTAATTGCAGCCATGGATGCCCTGAAAGAAATATAATGGAACATCCCGGCCCTGGAAGGTCTATCGATTCGTGAAGGTATTTGAACAGGTAGTATAACATAATTTATTAATGTGCTTATTAATTGATATGCTAATGTGCTAATTGTTTATAATCAAAATTTAAAATGATTTTTCATACTTTAATTTTTGTTTTTGAATTCAAAATTTTATTGTTTCAGTTTTATATTTGTTGTTTTTTCATTTTCACATCGACAAATCAGCACATCAGCACATCGGCACATCGGCACATCGGCACATCAGCAAATCAGCAAATTGTCGCATTAGCAAATTGTTTAATAACTTCTTCTTTATCATCAAAATGGTACTTTACGCCTTTAATTTCCTGATAAGTTTCATGGCCTTTCCCGGCAACAAGAATAATATCGCCGGGTTTGGCAAACATTACAGCTGTTTTAATAGCTTCATGCCTGTCTGGAATTGTTAAGGTTTTTTTTGTGTATTGTGCATCAATACCAGTAACCATATCATTTATTATATCAGCAGGTTCTTCGAAACGAGGGTTGTCTGAAGTGATGATTACTTTATCAGAATTCTCTGCACATACCCGGGCCATAATCGGGCGCTTTGTCTTATCGCGGTTTCCGCCTGCGCCGACAACAGTAATTAGTTGTTCACCACCTTTTCGTATTTGATGGATTGTTTTCAGAACATTTACCAAAGCGTCGGGAGTGTGGGCATAATCAATTATTGCATTGATACCGTTCTTAGAACCTTACAGTTTCGAATCGCCCGCTTACTTCGCGCAATGAACTTAGGATACGAAGAATTTCTTCTTTATTTTGTCCAAGCATTATTGCAGCAGAATAAATAGCGAGCAGGTTACTTGCATTGAATTCACCAATGAGTGGTGTCCAAAAATCTTCACCGTCTAATATCAATTGCATTCCATCGAAATGACTTTCAATTACCTTCGCTTTAAAATCGGCCATGTAACGCATTGCAAAAGTTTTAATAACCGCTTTGGTATTCTGGACCATTACCTGTCCATTTCTATCATCGATGTTTATTACTGCAAAAGCTTCTTTGCCCAAACTATCAAAAAATGATTTTTTTGCTTTGAGATAATTGTCAAAAGTCAAATGATAATCTAAATGGTCGTGGGTAATATTCGTGAAAATACCGCCTGCAAAGCGCAAACCTGCAGTACGTTTTTGCGCCTGTGCGTGCGAGCTGACTTCCATAAAGCAATATTCACATCCAACATCCACCATTTCAGCCATTAGTTTATTTAAAATTATCTGATCAGGAGTTGTATGTGTCGATTCGAAAGTTTTATCGTCCACACAATAAACTACCAGTTGAAATTAATCCTGATTTATGCCCCAATGCTTTAAATAGCCGAAATAGAAGAGTAGCGATTGTTGTCTTACCATTTGTTCCGGTAACACCAACTAATATTAATTTATTTGATGGATTGTTGTAAAAGTTTGAAGCAATGATACCCATTGCTTCTGCTGAATCAGGAACAACAATCCATGTAATATTTGCAGCCCAGTCTTTTGGCAACTTTTCACATACAATTGCTCTTGCCCCTGATTCTAAAGCTTTTTGAATAAAAGAATGTCCATCGGTTTGTGTGCCTGAAATTGCAATGAATACAGAGCCTGGTTTTACTTTTCTTGAATCGGATTGAATATCTAAAATCTCGATATTTAATTCGCCAAAAACTTTAACAGGCTGTATATTTTTTAATATGTCGTTTAAAGTTTTCAATATTTTATTCTAATAATAATTCATAATTCATAATTCATAATTCATAATTCATAATTCATAATTCATAATTCATAATTCATAATTCATAATTCATAATTCATAATTCATAATTCATAATTCATAATTCATAATTCATAATTCATAATTTTCATCCTAAACTAATAACTACAGTACTTCCTTTTTCAGCCCGTTCTCCTGGCGATATGGACTGTTTCAAAACTTTTCCATAGCCTTTTATTACTACACGTAATCCTGCATTTTCTAAAAGGAAAAGTGCATCTTTTGCACCCAGGCCGGTTACATCAGGCACTAAATTTTTAATAATCTTTTTATTATAAACAGCAATCTCATTTTCACTTTTTGAAGCCGTAACCCAGTTACCCGTTTTATCAGATTTTTCTTCAGAAGGAATCCCCAGATCGTCAAGTGATTCTTCAAGCTCGTTCCATGAACCTGCTTTAACTGAGGGTGATTCAACCTTCAGATGACTTTTACCGGCTATCATTTCATTATGCAGTTCAAAACTTGTAGCATTAACTTTTTGCGCAATTTCTTTGAAAACCGGACCGGCCACTAAATTTCCATAATACACATCTTTCGATGGGGCATTTACTACCACGATACAAGAGTATTTTGGGTCTTCTGCAGGAAAATACCCGGCAAACGAGGCCTGATAGCTTATTTTAGCATCCTGACGGTACCCTTTATTTTTCTTTGCTATTTGTGCAGTACCTGTCTTTCCGGCTATTTTCAGGCTCGAATCACGCAGGTTCATTGCAGTTCCCCGCAGCACGACTCCTTCTAACATTTTTCTTGCTTTGCGGATAGTTGACATCGAACAAATATTGGGAATCATTACTTCAGGTTCAAATATTTTTATTGTTTGGCCATGGTTGCGCAACTCTTTTACAAATCGTGGTTTGATAAGCTTGCCATTATTTGCAACTGCATTATAAAATGAAAGGATTTGAAGAGGAGTCAGCCTAACCTCATAACCGTGTGCGATCATCGGCAGCGAAATACCTGACCAGAGCTTGTCCCCCGGATATTTTATTTCCGGAAAACCTTCGCCTTTTATATCGAGGGTCCTGTTTTCTATTCAACCCGAAACTATATATTCGTTTAATAAATTGTTCTTCCCGGCCCTTATAGTAATGCGTTATAATTTTAGCAACACCCACATTAGACGACAATTCAAAAACTTTCTGAATACTTATTTTGCCAAAGCCTTTTTCATGGCTGTCGCTAATTACCTTGTCATAATATTTGACGGTTCCATTGCCTGTATCAATAGTATCTTCAAGACTTATATATCCATCCTCCAACGCAGCCATCAACGATACCAATTTAAATGTAGAGCCCGGCTCAGTGCTTTCGGCAATCCCATAATTGTACAATTCCCGGTAATTGCCATCTTTATCACGCTCCAGGTTTGCAATGGCCTTAACTTCACCTGTTTTAACCTCCATAAGTATTGCTGTACCGTGATGTGCCTCATGTTTCTCAAGTTGTTTTCGCAAAGCCTCTTCAGCCACATCCTGAATGTTGAGATCGATAGTTGTTACTACATCGCAACCTTCTTTTGGTTCTACCTCGTTTTCATCGTTTATTGGCATCCAAACATTACCGGTAATTCGCTGCATTAGTTTTACACCTTTTACACCACTTAAATCAATGTCAAACGAACCTTCGATCCCGACCATGTTACCATCTTCACTTTTTGTCAAATACCCTATTGTTCGGGCAGCCAAATCGCCATGAGGCAGAAACCGCACATTGTTTTGGACTACTATAAGGCCGCCTTTATTTTTTCCTAACCTGAAAAGCGGGAAAGTCCTCAACTTTTTTAGTTGTTGAAAATCTATTTTTCTTTTTAGAAGGTAATATCTGTTTTCAGTGGAGCGTGCTTCGGCAAGTTCGTGCCGGTATGCACTTTTGGGTTTGTCTTGAAAAAGCCTCGAAAGACAAAATGCCAAAGAATCGATATTTTCTAAAAATGTTTCCCGTGAGATAGTATTTTTACTTAAATCGATCCTGATTTCATAGAAAGGAACGGCAGTCGCAAGCAACCTGCCATCGCAAGCCAGGATATCGCCACGGTTTGGTTCTATTTCAATATCCTTTACCGAAAGTTGTACTGCCTTTTTTGTAAGTTCAGCGACTTCAACAAATTGCAGGTAAACTATCCTGGCTATAATGCACAAACCAAAAAGTACTATGATTATATAAACCATTGCGACACGCCATAATATGTCCTTTTTAATAGTCATTTTTTTAGTCCTTCATTTTAACCCTTTTTGGCGGGATGGTTGCTTCTTTCAGGCCAAGATTATTTTCCTGAACAAGTTTTATTACCTGTGACTGCCTGCTTGCAAACATAAGTTCGGATGCTACCGTGATTGATTCTGCCCTGAGTTCATCCAATTCTTCCTGCATTTTAACTGTTTCGCGCAATAAATGCTCGGCATGATAGCGATTTGCTATATAAATGATTCCCAATACAGCAATAAAAATGATAAATGGCAATTGATTAACAACCGATTTTTTTGCCAAAATACTTCCCGTAAGAACCTCTTTGAAAGAATAATTCTTCTTTACTTTTTGTTCTTCTTTTTCGTTTACAAATTCTATGTTTTTGTTTTCTTTCTCTTTAGCCATAATAATTGGCTTAATATTTTGCAAATTATTATTTTATAATACATTCATAATTCATTTCTAACTCTTTCCGCAATCCTCATCTTAGCGCTTCTTGCCCTGTTATTTCTTTCGATTTCCTCATTTACAGGAACAATTACATTTTTATTTATTGCCCGAAACGGTGTTCTTACTTTTCCATAGAAATCTTTTTCTAACTTTCCTTCGAAATTTCCTGACTTAATAAAATTCTTTGCGAGGCGGTCTTCCAATGAATGATATGTAATTATCACCAGGCGGCCATTATCTTTTATTAATTGCGTAGATTCCTTTAACAGCACTTTAAGACTTTCGAGTTCATTGTTTACTTCAATTCGGATAGCCTGAAAAACCTGGGCTAAAAATTTGTTCTCGGCATGTTTCGGGATACAACTTTCAATTGTTCTGATTAGTTGGTTAATGGTAATAATTTCTTCTTCCTTACGTTTTTTGGTTATTAATAAGGCCAATTTATAAGCATTTGGCAGCTCGCCATATTGTTTGAAAATAGCAGTAAGTTTTTTCTCATCATAAGAATTTAGAATAGTGCGGGCGCTTTTATCAGAAACCTGGTTCATGCGCATATCAAGTACACCTTCTGATCGAAACGAAAAACCACGATGGGGTTCATCAAACTGATGCGATGAAACGCCCAAGTCTGCTATTAAACCATCGATCTGTTGAATTCCGTTATACATGAGAAAGTTTTTTATATAACGAAAATTGTGCCTTACAAACAGGAATTTTTTATCGGCTATTATATTTTTTTCGGCGTCTCCATCCTGATCAAAAGCAACTAACCTGCCATTGACCAAATGTTTTAAAATTTCTTTTGAATGTCCGCCTCCGCCAAATGTTGCATCCACGTAAATCCCATCAGGCTTTATATCCAACCCTTTTACACTTTCCAGCAACATAACAGGGTCGTGGTAAATCATGGCTTGTCAGGTTTTTGAATTGCACCGCCCATAATTTTTTGGGCAAGTTGTGCGAAATTGTCGCCCACATCGATCTTTTCGTATGCTTCTTTTGCCCACACTTCAATTTTCCCATCCTGGCCAGCCATCACAACGTCTTTGCTAATCCCTGTTTCTTCAAGCAAACGTTTTGGTATGAGCAACCTGTTTGTTGCATCAAGTTCCAATTCTGCCGAACCTTTGTTAAAGCCGCGCAAAAAAGTATTGTGTTCTTTGTTATATGGGTTAAGGTTTGCCCTTATTAATTCTACCTGGCGTCCCCATTCGTCGATTGGAAATAATACAAGGCATTTTTCATAAATGTCTTTTTTAATGACAAAAGTATCCCTGGCCTTTGCAGAAAGTGCCTTTTTAAAAGCGCTTGGAAGCATTACCCGACCTTTATCATCGATCTTACAATTGTAATCGCCTATGAACGTTGGCATTAAAATTTATTTTTAACCGTTGTAAAAATATAAAATTATTTACCATTATTTACCACTTTATGACACATTTTACCATTTTGTTGATAACTTTTATTATTAAATTCTAAAATACCTGTCAGTAAAGGAGTGTAGAACTTATAAAACAAAAACTAACGATTTGTTTTTTGTAAACCATAAGTTAAAAAGTGACATTTTCTAAGTTAAAAGGTGACTTTTTTTGACCATGAGCTGAAAAGAGGAAATAGATTTGTGTAAATTCAAAATTTAAAACCAAAAAAAAGAGTGTTAATAACTTACCTTTTTTATTGTAAGGAATAAATATATAAGAAGAATAATTTGCTTAAAGTAAACTAAGTAATTAGTTTTATATTTGAATATAATAACCAGAAATATCAAATTTTAATATTTATCAATTATTTCTAAACAAGCTAATCCAACCCATTTTCAGGCACATTGCCAAAGCCGCATAAATCAACACACTGTCCAAAACTTTGTCAAAGAGCTTGCAAAGCTAACCAGCGTTGCCAAAGGCATTTTAGCCAACGCAAAAACAAAATAAGGTTGTGCTTCGTTGATAGGTTAATTCAATTTGAGCCGATAGTTAATGGGATAAAATATTGAATGATTAACAAATGATAATAAACACCAGCAGCCAATAAATAGGGCTTCAAGTTAGGTCTTGCAGAACCACTTGAAGCCCTATTTGTGGTTGCTTTGATGATGTTTCTTTTTTCTCCATGTATTTTTCCGCAGGACACAACATCGAAAGACCAATCGGTATTGTTCGACCAGATAACCTTATCGGATAAAGATAAATCTGTTTTTAAAGAATACACAAGGCAAAAAGTCGAAGAGTTCCAGCAATACATTGTCACCATTGGCAACAAAAGCGAGCCGATAGAACTGCGCAATATGGCCGAAAGGGAAGCGCTGAAACTTTTTTTTAAAGGCGCAACGATTGAAATTTCGAGATTGCTCGAAAGCGGCAAGTCCGAAATTATTGCACGTCCGGTGGAGAAATACCCGGCCAGGTTGAAATCGCTGCCTTATACAAAAGTCTTTATTAAATATTACGATATAGCTTACATCTCCGATTTTATCAAAGGCCCCGATGGCAGGTATTATTCCACAGCAACCATTATCCAGCAGTTCACGGGCTTTAATGGCGATAAAGTACAATATTCCGATATTACAAAGAAGGAAATTGAAATCGTTGCCGACCTCGTTGAAGACACATTCTTCAAAGAAAAACGATGGAAGATATTCTTAGGCAATATCAAAGTTGTTGAAACTACTGCAAATACAATTAAATACAATTAAAGTTGAAAACTAAAATATTCTTTTTTATTATTGCAAGCATTTTAATCGCGCAGACTGCGATATGTCAGGATTTGCTTTCTGGAAATATTACACCTACCCCAAAAGACCTCGTTTTAAAGGTCAGTCAGTTCGGGCAATTTATTAAACGGTTCAATTATGAAGAAGATTTTCTTGGGAATAAAATCACTCCTTCATTTTCAAAGAAAATAAGCCGTAACGATTATATCAATTTTCTTTTTAATAAGGAAGACAGGAGGCTGGATACTGCTTCAAATAAAGGTTCGAAAGAGTATTGTTTGCTGAAAGATGAATTTATTAAAAAAGTGGTTGAGAAGAATTTCAAAATCGACCGTATTTCCAATAGCCTTTATAGTGTTGCAATTTGCGAGGTCAGCTATAAGAACATGCCTGCATTGATTCAGCTTGTTTTAAAGCAGGAATCTATCAATAATGGAATAGCATGGGTTATCAGCGATGTTACGGCCGACTTTTTGTACACAAAAGATTATAATGCTTCCATATTAAAATTTATTCCTCCAACCAGTAATGAAGTGAATTACATTCACCTCAAAAATATTTTTGATAACCGCGATTCTATGTCTGGTTATGCTTACCCTGGTTACACCTGTAACAGGCTAAGCATTTTTTTTCAACTTATACATAGCGGCGATATACAATATAAAAATGTAAAATCTTTAGTATATTTAATATCCGATATTCCCGGATACGTGGTCCATGTCAGTGAATATAACAGGGAAGGGGAAAATTCCGGTTGGTTGATTGAAAACATAGCCAGGAATAATAAATCAATGAAAGATTATATAAAATCGGTTGTCCTATTTGTGAATTAAATTTCTTCAAATGCAGCAAGTAAAGGATAAAAAAGAAATTGAAAATAAAGTTGGTGCACTGAATACACTGGCTTACAATTCCCGTTATCTTAATCCTGCAAGTTCTATTGAAGCAGCGACAAAAGCTCTTGGATTATCTGAAAAAATACACTTCAAGCATGGTGAATTTGCTGCCAGGATGGGGATTGCATTTGCTAATTTCATTTTATCGAAAGATTATCCTATTTTAAAAGAATTAACTGAGGCCTATCAATATTTCAGGGAAACTAAAAGTATTCCAGAATACCCGATATTATTGAATTATCTTGGCAATGTTTACGATAATTACGGTGAATACCAAAAAGGGCTGACATTATGCCACGAAGGGTTGAAATATGCACAAGAGCATAATTTGAGGGAGGTCGAAAGTGACATATTAAGTACAATTGGGCTTATCATGAGCCGCATTTGTGATTTTTCGGGTGCCATTGAAAGTTATAAAAAAAGCTATGAAATCCGCAATGAATTAGGAAACCATGCTGCAATGGCTTCTTCCCTGAATTTGCTGGCGCGTATATATGCATTGAGCGATCAGTACGAATTGTCAGAGCAATATTACCTGCAGGCAATCACATTACGGATCGGGATCAATGAAACCGGGGCACTGCCCTGGTTCTTATATAGGGTTAGCCAGCCTTTACGAGAAAAAAAAGGATTTTGAAAATGCCTTGGTTTATTACAATAGAAGTCTCGAGCAGAACCAATCCAACAATGACAAACGATGCTCCTTGCATTGTTATCTTGGATTAAGCCGCATCATGCTTGAAACAAACGATTTAGATAATGCAAAAGGATATATTGATAAAACACTGCAAATAGCCCAGGAACTAAATGCCAATCCTATATTGTACGAAGGTTATGAGATACTATCGAAGTATTATAGCTTAAAAGGCAACGTTGAAGATGCTTTTGAGAGTTTCAGGAAGTTTCATCAAATACGCGAATCGGTACTGAACGCTCAAACACACAGTATGCTTAAGAATCAGCAATTGTCGTTTGAAATTGAGAAAGTACAGAAAGATGCAGAAATCCACCAGTTGCGAAATATAGAACTAAAAAATGCCTATTCTGCTTTAGAGAAAAGGACACATGAAATTATCGACTCAATTGATTACGCGAAAAACATTCAAATTGCGATGCTTTCTCCTCTGGATTACTTCAATAAACTTTTTCCGGACAGTTTTATTTATTACAATCCGAAAGACATTGTAAGCGGTGATTTTTATTGATGTTATACCGATGGTTCTAGAAATTATGTTGCTGTAGCCGATTGTACCGGGCATGGTGTACCGGGAGGTTTTATGAGCATACTTGGGATAAGCCTCCTCAACGAGATTATGGGAACTGGAAAAGTATTGCCGGTAGAAAATATTTTAAGTGTACTTCGGAGTAAAATTATTTCTTCACTCAGGCAATCAATGGCCGGGCAATCGTTGAAAGACGGGATGGATATTGCATTGTGCTGCATAGATAAAGAAAAGGGGAAACTCGAATATGCAGGCGCTTTTAACCCGATATATATAGTAAAAAATGGTAAACTGAATGAAATTAAAGGGGACCGCATGCCAATCGGTATATTTGATGATTCGGTGCACCCGTTTACAAAGCATATAGTCGATATTATAAAAGGAATGAACATTTATATGTTCTCAGATGGTTTCCCGGATCAATTCGGTGGGCCTGATGGAAAAAAACTAAAAGCAGCGAGGTTTAAAGATTTGATTTTAAAAATTTCAAACGAACCGATGAATATGCAAAAAATTGCACTGGACAATGCGTTAAACGACTGGTTTCAGGGAAATGAACAGGTTGATGATATTCTTGTAATGGGAATTAGGTTTTAACCACATTGCAGGCTTTGATCCTAAAATCGATAAAAAATCGGTTAATAACAAGAGTCTATAATTTTTTCAAACTTAAAAGGGTTGTCTCTTAAAATCGGTTTTATCAACCGATTTTTAACTATTTTTATGGGCTACCCCTGGGATGTGGGTTAACTTTGCATCTTCGGTTACTTTAAATATAAATTTATGCCCAGCAAGAAGCTGATATTAAAAATAATTATTGCGTTTGCGATATTGATATTGCTTTATTTTTCTTTCTGGCCCATCGTTTTTAATGCAGTTCTTCAAAGGATAGAAATCAAACTTCACCATAAATATAATCTTGAACTTTCAATAAATAAGTCTGAATTTAAAGGCCTGAGAAGCCTGCTAATTGAAGGGCTTACCGTGAAGGACAGCGCTGGCAGCACTTTGGTTTATATCGATTCGTTGTTTTTCCAATTGCGTATTATTCCATTATTCACTGGCAAAATCAGGTTCGAAAAACTATATGCTGATGATGCCAAAGTCAGCCTGGATGGTGATTTAATAGATGAAATAATTTTTAAAAGAAAAGACAGGTATTCGACAATAGATACTTTAAAAAATATAGATTTTGCCAAGTCAATTGATCATATTTTCAATACATTATTTTCATCCATTCCTAATGAAATTAAAATTGATAGTCTGAATTTTACGTACTGCAGGGGCAAAATTACTTTCAATGCTTTCTGTCCTGAATTTATAATGACTGGAGGTAAATTTAGAGGAAATATATTGCTATCAGACGAAACATCGAACTCTGATTGCCAGGTAAACGGCAGTGTTGATAAAAGCAATAGCGATATTGATTTAGAACTTAGCAGTGCATATAAGAAGCCTGTATCGATACCTTATATCAATAAACGCTTTGGAACAACGATAAAATTTGACACATTACGCTTTAGTTTTAATTATTTAGGTTTTAAGAGGGGCAGGCTTAAGTTTGCAGGTTCAGGGCAAGCATCCGGGCTCGCGGTTCAGAATAAAAGGATAGCACCTGCTCCGGTTTTATTCAAAAAAGGAGAAATTAATTTTGTTTTCAATGCAGGAGAAAAGTATATTGAACTCGATAGTTGCTCATCAATTACTATAAACACCTACGGTTTTCATCCGTATTTCAAATACATGAATTACGGTGAAAGGGAAACTGATATACGAATTACAAAAATGGAATTTGGAGCTGCTGACCTTTTTGCATCCTTTCCCGAAGGACTGTTTAACAGTATCAGGAATATGAAGGTATCAGGCAGGCTCGGATTTGAATTCAACTGTTACTTAAACTGGGATGTTCCCGACAGTATCAGGTTATATTCAAGACTGCAGGATAAAGGATTTCAAATTCACCAGTTTGGTTCATCAAATCTTAATATGCTCAACGATACTTTTACTTATCAGGCTTTGGAAAATGACACTTTAGTCCATAATATATTTATTGGTGCAAAAAATCCGGATTTTGTAATTCTGGATGAAATTTCTCCTTTTTTAAAATATTCTGTGCTTACTACTGAAGATGCCGATTTCTTTTTCCATAAAGGGTTCAATGAAGAATCTTTTAAAAACTCGATATCAGCTAATATTAAAGAACACCGGTTTGTGCGAGGTGGCAGCACTATTACCATGCAATTGGTGAAGAATGTTTTCCTGACCAGGAATAAAACCATTTCGCGCAAGCTCGAAGAAATGTTGATCGTGTGGATGATAGAAAACCTTCATTTGGTAAGCAAAGATAGAATGTTCGAAGTTTATCTTAATATTATAGAATGGGCGCGGGAATTTATGGAATTAAACAAGCTGCCTGGTATTATTTTAAAAAGAAGCCAACTTCGCTAAATTTAAAGGAAAGTATATTTCTTGCAAGCATAATCCCCAGTCCGAAATTTTTTAAATCAGCATTTAAATCTCCCGGACATCTTACAGATTATTATGCCTGGTTTTATACCCGCTTACCTGATTTTATGGTTGCGCCGCGGACAAATATTACCTGAAGATACCATTGGGTTAAGACCTGAAGTGGTTTTAACCGGCAAAGCAAAAGATTATAAAGTATTGCCCGATTCTGCAAAATTCGATAGTTTGAAAATTGAGGAACCGGCAATAATTGAAGAATTATTGGGGCAACCTGAAAAATAGAAAAAGCTGCCTGATAAACAAACAGCTTTTCCCTATTGCATAAAATAGATTATTTTGATTTTAACCGCTTGTTCACCTCATTCCAGTTAATCACATTCCAAAAGGCAGCAATATAATCGGCTCTCCTGTTCTGGTATTTAAGGTAATATGCGTGTTCCCAGACATCAATTCCCAGAATAGGTTTCCCTTTGACGTCTGCAATATCCATTAAAGGATTGTCCTGGTTTGGAGAAGAACTTATTGCCAATTCACCATTGTCTTTTAAAATAAGCCAGGCCCAGCCACTTCCAAATCTTGTTGCACTGCATTTGAAAATTGTTCCCTGAACTTGTCGAACGAACCGAAATATCTGTTAATAGCGTCTTTCAAATCGTTATCAGGATTGCTGTTGCCACCTGGCCCTATAACTTTCCAAAATAAATTATGGTTAAAAAAGCCGCCACCATTATTTCTGACAGAAACAGGATATTTCGAAATATCAATCAATATTTCTTCGATTGACAAACCGGCACCTGGTGTTCCATTCAATGCATTATTCAGATTGGTTGTGTAAGCATTGTGATGTTTCGAATGGTGGATTTCCATTGTTTGCGCATCGATATAAGGTTCTAATGCATTATAACTGTATTCTAATTTTGGTAATTCAAAAGCCATGACTTTAAGTTTAATTTTGTTTTCAATTTAAAAGCAAAGTTAATTCTTATTTAGACTAAATACAAATAAAAAATGTTTTTATTTTAGAAAAAAGTTAAACGAGTAATTAGTTATAAGAGATTAATGCTTTATATGAAATGATGATTTATGGAATTTAGTGTAAGGAGAATGAAAACTGAGACACAGAGGCACTGAGATTATAAAAATATACCTGAGTCTTTTGGCCTCTGTGTTTAATAAATCTTATAGCAGCCTGTTCTTAACCATATATTCGGCAATTTGGATAGCGTTCAGGGCTGCACCTTTTTTAATCTGGTCCCCTACACACCAGAATGTAATCCCTTTTGGGTTGGCAATATCTTTTCTGAGCCGGCCAACATAAACAGGGTCTTTATCGGCGACGAAAAGGGGCATCGGGTATTTGCCAAGTTTTGGATCGTCTTCCATTATCAGGCCTTCGGCCTTTTGCATGGCAGAACGAACCTGATCAACGGTCAATTCATTTTCGGTTTCAACCCACACAGCTTCAGAGTGCGCACGGAACACTGGCACGCGAATGGTAGTGGCGCTTACACTCATATCTGAATGCATTATCTTGCGGGTTTCGTTATGCATTTTCATCTCTTCCTTGGTATAATCATTATCAAGGAAAACATCGATTTGAGGGATAACATTAAATGCTAACTGATATTTAAACTTATCGATGGTAACTGGTTTGCCTTCCATAGCCTGCTGCACCTGTGTTCTAAGTTCTTCCATTGCAGCCGCGCCTGCACCTGAAGCAGCCTGGTAAGTGGCAACATGGATTCTCGTTATTTTCGACAAATCGTGAATAGGTTTTAAAGCTACAACCATTATTATTGTAGAACAATTCGGGTTGGCAATAATATTGCGTGGACGAACTTTGCAATCCAGAGGGTTGACTTCCGGGACAATTAAAGGTACATCGGCATCCATGCGGAATGCACTCGAATTGTCAATCATTACTGTTCCGAATTTTGTAATATCTGCAACAAATTCTTTTGATGTACTTGCGCCTGCAGAAGCCAAAGCGATATCTATTCCCTTAAAATCATCATTATGCTTAAGTTCCTTAACTACAATTGTTTCTCCTTTGAAGTTATAACTTGTACCTGCGCTTCTTAAGGAACCGAACAACAACAACTCGTCAGCAGGAAAGTTCCGTTCTTCTAAAACTTTTAAAAATTCCTGACCTACTGCACCACTAACTCCAACAATCGCAATTTTCATCATATTTTGTTTTAAAGATTAAAGAATATTAAAACACCTAATTTGCTTAGTTTTATATTATTAAGTTTGCAAAAAATAAAAAAGAATGATTCGTGATCATATAATTATTAAATGTATTTAATATACTGAACTGCAAAATTATTAAATTTATGCTTTATATGAAATTTTGAGCAATATAGATAGTATCTAAATTATTAAATAGTCTTAAAATAAAATATGCTGAATGAATTTTTAATTTTGAATTCAAATTTAAATTAAAGAGGTTCTTTCAATTACAATAGTTATTTATTAAAAACAAATATTATGTATTCAAAGGCTGGAAATATCAAAATAACTCTTGCATTTTTATTACTCGTTTCTATTTCAACTTATAGTCAGGTGAAACTTCCCCGGCTCATAAGCGATGGAATGGTTTTGCAAAGAAATGCAAAAGTAAAAATCTGGGGTTGGGCTGCAAAAAATGAAAAAGTTTCCGTTAGTTTTAAAGATTCTGTGTACAGGACAATTTCTGATAATAATGGGAATTGGGAAATATCATTATCGGGTTTAAATGCCGGCGGCCCTTTCACAATGATTATCAATGCCAGCAACACAATTAAAATAAATGATATAATGATTGGTGATGTCTGGATATGCTCCGGCCAGTCAAATATGGAATTGCCAATGAAAAGGGTAAGCCCGGTATATGAGGCTGAAATTTCTAATTCAGAAAATCCGTACATAAGGCATTTCACAGTACCTCAAAAATATGATTTCAATAACCCTCAAAACGATATTCAATCTGGTAATTGGGAAATTGCAAACCCTAAAAATGTGGTTAATTTCTCTGCTGTTTCTTATTTCTTTGGTAAAGAGCTTTATGAAAAATATCATGTCCCCATAGGATTGATAAATGCAAGTCTTGGTGGCTCACCTGCTGAATCGTGGATCAGCGAAGAATCTATAAAAAAATTCCCGGATATCTATAAGGAGGCACAAAAATTTAAAGACAGCTCTTTAATAACTCAAATAGAAAGTTCAGATAAAATTAGAATAGGTTCATGGTACAATTTATTGCAACAAAAAGACGAAGGCTATAAAGATACTATAAAGCCATGGTTTAATCCCTCTATAAATACGTCTGACTGGAATAACATGAAAATTCCGGGATACTGGGCCAACGGACCCTTAGGGGCAATTAATGGAGTAGTCTGGTTTAGAAAAGATTTTACTGTTCCTGCATCAATGGTTGGTAAACCAGTCAATTTGAATTTAGGGTGCATTGTGGATGCCGATTTCGCTTATGTAAATGGAATATTTGTTGGAACTACCGGATATCAATATCCACCCAGAAGATATGAGGTTCCTTCAAACGTTTTAAAAGAAGGAGAAAATACTATTGTCGTCAGGGTAATCAGCAATATAGGTAAAGGAGGGTTTGTTTTAGACAAACCCTATGAATTGGTCTCAGGAGATCAAAAAATTGATTTAAAAGGCGAATGGAAATATAAACTTGGAGCCCGGATGGAACCTCTGGCCGGTCAAACTTTTATCAGATGGGAACCTGTTGGGTTGTATAATGCCATGATTTCTCCATTGTTAAATTATTCTATAAAAGGAGCAATATGGTACCAGGGGGAATCAAATACAGGTCGGCCAGTTGAATATCGTGAGCTATTGCCTGCACTTATTAACGATTGGAGAAAAAATTGGAAACAGGGCGATTTCCCATTTTTAATCGTACAACTGGCAAATTTTATGGAATCAACTAGGACCAGCCGTCTGAGAGTAACTGGGCTATGTTAAGGGAGGCGCAGCTAAAGACTTTATCAGTTCCAAATACCGGAATGGCAGTTATCATTGATATTGGCGAATGGAACGACATTCACCCATTGAACAAAAAAGATGTTGGCAAACGGCTTGCACTTGCTGCTCAGAAAGTAGCTTATGGCGATGATAAAGTTGTGTATTCCGGTCCCATATTCAATTCAATGAAAATTGAAGGTAATAAAGCCATATTAAAATTTAATAATATTGGAAGTGGACTGGTTTCGAAAGGTGGGGAATTACAATATTTTGCAATTGCCGGAACAGATAAGAAATTTGTCTGGGCAAAAGCAAAAATTGAAAATAATGAAGTAATTGTATGGAATGAAAATATACCAGATCCTACCGCTCGTCAGATATGCATGGGCTGATAATCCTGAAGGGGCAAACTTGTTTAATAAAGAAGGACTGCCTGCTTCACCTTTCAGGACGGATGATTTTATTGATTTAAAATAATGGCTTAAAAATATAAGATTGATAATGATCAATTTCGATTTAAATTGAAAATATTTATATATATTATGTAAAATCAATAAACTCAATGCTTCATTCTTTGAAACGACCAGGTTTTGCAAACTCAATCAATTATTAATATGGGTGTTCCATCATTCTTTTTTAATTTCTAATTACGATGAAACTTAAGAACAGGCTTACACTTTTAATAATTTTCATTTTCTTTTTTTTATTAAAAACGTTTGCCCAGTTGTCAGATAAAATTAACCCTGAACTTTTAAATAAAACATGGGAGGCTAAATGGATTACATTTCCTGGTATTTCAGGAAGTGAATTTGGCGTCTATCTTTTTCGAAAGACTTTAGTAATAGAAAAGGAAACTAAAGAATTTATAGTCCACGTTTCGGCTGATAACCGATACAAGCTATATGTGAATGAAAAATATATTTGCAATCGGTCCGGCAAGGGGTGATTTCATGAAGTGGCATTTCGAAAGCATTGATATTGCACCATTTTTAAAGGAAGGCAAGAATGTAATAACTGCAATTGTCTGGAATTTTTCTGATTATCGTCCTTATGCCCAATTTTCAAGCCAAACCGGATTTATTCTTCAGGGAAATTCTGCAACCGAACGTGTTATTAACACTGATAAAAGCTGGAACGTTATAAGAGATTCGGCATATTCTCCGTTACCTGTAAATATCAATCAATATTATATAGCCGGACCGGGAGAAAAATTCATTAGCGAAATGCACCCCTGGAATTGGATGAAGGCCGACTTTGATGATTCGAAATGGGAAAAGGCAAAAGAATTGGAACAGGGGGCTCCATTGAAAAGTCATAAAGAATGGGGTAACCCGGCAAGGTACGTTCTTCAGTCACGGGAAATTCCGCTAATGGAAGAGAGATATCAGAGGTTTTCACGAATCAGGCGGTCCAATTTGCCAAATATTCCTAAAAAATTTTTAAGTGGAGAAGAACCGATTATTATACCCGCGAATTCAATCATTAAAATTCTTTTAGATCAGGATAGTTTAACAAATGCATATCCGGCCCTTACTTTTTCGAATGGAAGAAATTGCCGGATTAAGCTCACTTATGCCGAAAGCCTTTTCAATGATAAAAATGAAAAAGGCAACCGAAATGAAATAGATAATAAGAAAATTACCGGCAACCAGGATATTATTTTTGTTGATGGCAGGGAAAATCGAACATTCCAGACATTATGGTGGCGAACATTCAGGTATTTGGAGATGGAAATTGAAACCAAAGATGAATCGTTAACTATTAATGATTTACACAGCATTTTTACTGGTTATCCTTTTGGTGAAAAAGCATCATTTAAATGCAATGATTCAACATTTTCTGATATTTGGAATACAGGCTGGCACACCCAGCGCTTGTGCGCAGGTGAAACATTTTTTGATTGCCCGTATTACGAGCAGCTTCAATATATAGGGGACACACGTATACAATGTTTGGTTTCATCTTATGTTTCAGGCGATTATACCCTTATGCGAAACGCGATAGCTTCAATCCATGATTCACGGTTACCTTTTGGACTTACCCAAAGTCGATATCCGAGTTATCAAACTCATATCATTCCAACATTTTCATTAATATGGACTACTATGGTTTATGACTACTGGATGTTAAGCAACGATAGGCAATTTGTGGAATCAATGATACCTGGCATAATGGATGTAATGAATTGGTATTTACAAAGAATAGATTCAACGGGAATGCTTGGAAAAATGGAGTGGTGGAATTTTGTCGATTGGGTAAAAAATAAAAATTGGGAAGCCGGCACACCTCCGGGGCTTAATATAAGTCATTCATCGGTCATTAACCTCCAATTTGTTTATACACTTCAAAAAGCATCAACGCTGTTAAATGAGTTCGATTTCAAAGAGCAAGCCGCAAAGTATTTGATTTTAGCAAAAAATATTAAGACTTTAGTTTATAAATCATGTTATGATAAACAAAAAGGACTGATTGCCGATTCACCTGAAAAAAGCAGTTTTAGTCAACATGCTAATGTTTTAGCTGTCCTGACAAATACTTTTCCAAAAGAATCACAAACTGATGTGATTAATAAAATTACGAACGACAGTGATTTAGCCAAATGTTCCTACTATTTTCAATTTTATTTAACTGAAGCTTTAGAAAAGGCTGGTTTGTCTGACAAATATCCTGATATGCTTTTACCATGGAAACAAATGTTAAGTATCGGGCTTACAACTTTTGCAGAAGAACCAGAGCCGACAAGGTCTGACTGCCATGCCTGGAGTGCATCGCCAGTTTACTATTTTTTATCATTGGTTTGTGGGATCAAGCCCAATGAACCTGGTTTCAGATCAGTTCGGATAGAACCTCATTTAGGCCGGTTGAAATGGATTGAAGGTTCTATACCACATCAATCAGGCACTATAAGGGTAAATCTAAAAAAAGATTATGGCAATAGTTTAAATGGCGAAATAATGCTACCTGAAAACCTCACGGGCATTTTTATTTGGAATGGGCAAAGCATACCTCTTAAAGGCGGGGTAAATTCAATTCAAATCAAATAAAAATTGTAATTTGCATTTTGAATAACACAATTTGTTGCCAAATAAATTTATATTGATGGAACCTCCATGCTTGAAGTATTAAATTTAAAGGGCCAAGCACAAAAGGACATGAGTATAGTTCAAAGAACGAGAGCAATTACATGGAGGTTCGCGGGCAGGTTTGTGGGCAGTTTTTGTGCGAGACCGGCAACTAAAAAGATAGCAACTTGATCAGTTTCAACGTGCTATGATATGACGCTTTAAACAAAATATATACTCATGAAGTTTTACCTGCTGACAATTTTTGTATTTTTCGCCCGGATTGGATTTTCTCAGGTCAATTTCGATTTTGAATCTGATTCGTTAAAAGGCTGGCAGCAAAGTGTTGACGGGCATTGGGCTGCTTCCGCTGATAATCCGTTAAATGGTAAATATTCATTACATCAGATATTCGATAATCCTGTTGCCGGGCACGATCAAATATCTTATTCATTTCAGAAAAAAATTGATTTTAATAGCCCTGTTCATTGGTCACTTTCTTATAAGGTACACATATAATCCTTCGTCTGCAAATAACTGGGCAGTATTTCTTATTTCCGATTTGCCTGCTAATACAATGTTCCCGGGCGGGCCGGCTTCCGGTATTGCTCTTGGGGTCAATTTTACCGGGAGTGACGATATATTGAAACTTTGGAAAATTGTTAACGGAAATGCAACAATAATACTTCAGAGTTCGGTAAATTGGGAAAAAGATGTTAGCGATACTGTTTCTATTATAGAAATAGAAAAAGATAAGGATGGGAATTATTCCCTGAAACTGGGGGTAGGAGGGAAGGCTGAAAATTTGAAACCAATTGGCAATTGTTTCGCTCCGTATGACCTTGAAACCAACTATTTTGGAATTTATTACAAATATTCTTCTGCCCAGGACCGAAAACTCTGGTTAGACGAAATTCATATAGATGCAAATTTCCTTGTAGATACTATTGGGCCAATAATCGATACTGCTTATATTTTAAATAATCATCAGATTGGTCTTGTTTTTAATGAACCAATTTCTTTAGCTTCAGTAATAAAAGAAAACCTTCTTTTGGAAAAAGGTTTTGCCATTCCAGATTCAGTGGTAGTTTCATCCGATGTTTCCATTAAACTATATTTTCATGATACTTTGCCTCAAGGTAAAACGATTTGGTTGTCAGTCTCTGGAATTAAGGACATACAAGGCAATACTATGAAACCTATCAATATCGGGCTTTCTTACTACATTCCAAAAGCATACGATGTATTGATAACTGAAATAATGGCCGATCCTGACCCTCCGGTTGGTTTGCCTGATGCAGAATACATTGAATTATTTAACCGGTCGGGCTACCCGATTAATTTGGAAAAGTGGCGATTTATTGCAAGAAACTATATTTTCACTTTACCAAAAATTATTATTTCAAGTCATGGTTATGCCATCCTCTGTAATTGCAATGGCTTGAATTATTTTAATAATCTTATCCCAAGTATCTGTTGGGGCAATGATTACCTTTTAACAAATACAGGAACAAATCTGAGCTTAATTGATTCTTTTGGTAACAATATTTCTTCAGTTACATTTAGTGATGATTGGTACAATGATTCTTACAAAAAATCCGGAGGCTGGTCGCTGGAAATGATCGACCCTCAAAATCCCTGTGGTGGTAAAGAAAATTGGTTACCTTCAAACGACAAATCGGGAGGAACACCCGGAAGGCAGAACAGCGTTTGGGGTACTAATCCGGATAACTTGTTGCCCGAGTTTCTTTATGCAAAAGTACCCAACGACAGCAACATTATTTTGCATTTTTCCGAACCATTAAACAATATACCTGTTATTGATTCTTCAAATTTCTTTCTTGACGGAGGTTTGGGGTATCCGTCAAAAATGTACCTGGCTTACGACAATCAGGCTAATATATTTTTGAATTTTAAAAATAAACTGAAGAATGGGAAGAAATACAATTTGAAAGTTAAAAGTAATGTTTGCGATTGTGCAGGAAATAAAATGGCATCGGATGTTATAGTTCCAATTGCAATTCCTCAAAAAGCTGACAGTTTCGATGTAGTAATCAACGAAGTGCTTTTTAATCCATTTCCATTCGGTTCAGAATTTATTGAAATTTATAACCGTTCAGATAAAGTCATAGATGCTGGTTCTTTACTGATTTCTACAATTGATACGCTAACCGGAAATATAAAAGATTTTACTAATATCGCCGACGATGGATTTTTATTTTTTCCCGGCAGCTATTTGGCAATAACCAGCAGTTTTGCCGGAATTCAGGAACATTATGAATTAAAGGACAAAAAGACAGTTATAGAACAACCCGGATTTCCTTCGCTCGATGACAAGAAGGGAGTTATTGCCATTCATGATAACGGACATTCGAATTTGGATAAATTTAATTACAATGCCAGCATGCACTTTGCCCAATTAAGCAGTGCCGAGGGTGTTTCACTTGAACGGGTTCGGCCCGATTGGCCAACACAATTAAATTCGAATTGGCATTCATCTTCTCAGATTTCGGGATATGCTACACCCGGATATGTAAATTCACAGGCAGGCCCTGAAATCATAAGTTCGGGTTTGGAAGAGGTAGTTATATCACCGGATGTTTTCACTCCGGATAATGACGGGCACAATGATTTTCTTAATATTAAATTGAACCCTGTTCAACCCGACTGTACTGCTACTATCAACATATTCAATTCTTCAGGGCGGATTATAAGGCATCTTCTGCCTAAGAGTTCTTTAGGTTATACGAATGTATTTGCATGGGATGGAACATCGGATGAACGAAAAATTCAATCACCGGGAATTTATATAATTTACGTTTCATTTCTTTCAAAAGAAGGCAAAAGCAGGGATTTCAAAAATGTTTGTGTTGTTGGATCAAAATGAATTCTTAAAATTGGCTTTGTTTAGGTAAACAAAATCTGAAAAACAGGAATGTGCGTTACTAATAATTTAGTAAAATCTTAAACCGGTTTTTTGGTTAAAAACCTATGGATGATAAAACTTTGACCTTAGATTTTACTATCTATAATATTTTTGACCTTAAATACTGCCCTGTGTAAGAATTTTCAGTTTCGATCAATTGTTCGGGAGTCCCTTCAAAAATCAGGTAACCACCTTCTTCTCCTCCTCCGGCCCTAAATCAATTATCCAGTCTGAACATTTGATGATTTCAAGGTTATGTTCAATAATTACAATTGTATGTCCTTTTGAAACTAATGCGTTAAATGCATCGAGTAATTTTTTTATATCGTGAAAATGTAACCCTGTCGTAGGCTCATCGAAAATAAACATCATATGGGCCAGCGTTACTGTTGTCTTTACTTAGAAAACTTGCTAATTTCACTCGCTGACTTTCACCACCACTTAGAGTACTTGAAGATTGTCCTAATTTTATATAGCCTAACCCCACATCGGCCAGAGGTTGTATTTTTTCGGTTATTTTTTTTTGGGTTGTTCCGGGTTTTTGCCCAAAAAACTCCAATGCTTCATCTACAGTCATTTCTAATACATCGAAAATATTTTTGCCTAAATATTTTACCTCTAAAATATCTTCTTTAAACCTCATTCCTTTGCAGCTTTCGCAAACAAGTTTGACGTCAGCCATAAATTGCATTTCAACTTTAATACTTCCATCGCCCTGACATTCCTCGCACCGCCCGCCGTCTACATTAAATGAAAAATGTGTGGCCGTATAGCCAAGATGCATTGACTCAGCTTGAGAAGCGTACAGTTTTCTTATTTCATCATATGCTTTCATAAATGTAACAGGGTTCGAGCGCGAAGATTTGCCTATTGGGTTTTGATCTACATATTCCAATCCTGACAATAAATTATAATCACCTGCAATACTATCGAAGTTACCAGGCTTGTCGCCAGACGAATTGATCAACCTGCTTAAAGCTGGGAATAATATGCCTTTTACCAGCGACGATTTACCCGAACCGCTGACACCGCTAATAACTGTTATGATGTGCAGCTGGAATTTTAACATCGAACCCTTTCAAATTATTTTCCCTTACACCTTTCAATGTTATATAATTTGACCATTTTCTTCGTGGCTTAGGAACAGGAATTTTTTCTGAACCATTTAGGTATGCTGCTGTAAGACTGTTTTTTTCTAAGGATAATTTTTTGTGGTTGCCCTCAAAAATAATTTTTCCTCCCAAACGACCGGCCAAAGGGCCAATATCGATGATGTGATCTGCAGACCTCATTATTTCTTCATCATGTTCGACAACTACTACTGTATTTCCAAGCTCCCTGAGTTGTACCAATACTTTAATCAACAATTCAGTATCTCTCGAATGTAGCCCAATACTCGGCTCATCGAGGATATAAAGCGAACCTACCAAACTGCTGCCAAGTGCTGTGGCCAGATTTATACGTTGCGATTCGCCACCTGATAATGTCGACGAAAGCCGGTTAAGTGTTAGGTAACCTAAGCCTACATTCATTAAAAAATCAATCCGGTTCCTGATTTCAATTAACAACCTGCCTGCAATTTTCTGATCGTGGGCATTAAGATGAAGGCTGTCAAAAAATGTTTTTATTTCTTTGACCTGCATCAGCACAATTTCATTTATTGCCTTATTTTCGATTTTTACGTATCCTGCCTGCTTTTTCAAACGTGACCCATTGCACTCGGGACATATTGTTTTCCCCCTGTACCGTGCAAGCATAACCCTGTATTGAATTTTGTAATTTTTTTCTTCAAGGTAACGAAAAAAAGTATCGATGCCTTCAAAATAGCGGTTCCCTGCTGATAACAATTTCTTTTGATCATCGGGTAATTCCCTGTAAGGCTTGTGGATTGGGAAATTAAATTTAGATGCATTCATGATTAGCTTATCCTTCCACGTACACATCGACTCACCACGCCAACAAGCAATTGCATCGCTGTATACTGAAAGGCTTTTATCAGGAATCACCAGGTCAGGATCAATGCCAATAATTTTGCCATATCCTTCACATCTTGGACAAGCCCCAAGCGGATTGTTAAAGGAGAATGTATTAACAGTCGGTTCTTCGAATTCAACTCCATCTTCCTCAAACCGAATTGAAAACTCAGACCATTCGCCAGAATCAAGAGATTTCAAGAAGCAAACGCCTTTGCCAATCAATAAAGACGATTGCACTGAATCAGCACACCGGCTTAAAAAATCTTCATCATTAGAAACATCCAAACGATCGATCACTAAATATACCAAATCGCCTTGAAGTGCATCTTCAGGCGAATGTAACTCATCTATTTTAAAAGTACTGCCATCTTTATATAACCTGGAAAATCCTTCTTTCCGATATTCATCAATATGCTGCTTTAACCTGTTAATGTCAGGTTTTATTGGTGCAATAAGCAATATCTTTTCACTATCGGGATAAGCTGAAATTTTATCTACAACATCGGAAACACTGTGCTTTTTGACTTCCCTGCCAGAAATGGGCGAAATTGTGTGACCGATCCGGGCATAAAGCAGCTTCAGATATTCATATATTTCGGTTGAAGTGCCTACTGTTGACCTGGGATTTGATGTATTTACCTTTTGCTGTATTGCAATAGCCGGAGGTATGCCATGAATAAAATCGACTTCAGGCTTATTAATCCGTCCGAGAAACTGACGGGCATATGCCGAAAGGCTTTCTACGTAGCGGCGTTGCCCTTCCGCATACAATGTATCGAATGCCAGAGAAGATTTTCCCGAACCTGACAAACCTGTGATTACAACTAATTTATTTCTGGGAATTTCAACAGTAACATTTTGAAGGTTGTTAACCCGCGCCCCTTTAATTAAAATATTCGTCCCGGAATTGACCTTAGGCATAATTTTTGTTAAAATTTATTATTATTTTAAGAATTTCAAAGGTAATATATTTTGAAGTAAATTATTTTTTACTTATTTTCGACGCTTATTTAAAAATCTAACTTTCTAAACAGGGGGATTGCCTATCGGAAAAAGTTTACACAACTAATTATTAAACTAAATTGGAGGTAGTTGTGGACAAGTTCAATCTTTCCGATCAGGAGCTTGTGATGCGGTATATTGATGGCGATCAATCCAGCCTTGAAATACTAATACACCGGCACAAGAACAGAGTTTACAGTTATATATATCTTATGGTGCGGAACCAGCACCTTGCTGAAGATATCTTTCAGGATACTTTTGTTAAAGTAATTAAATCGCTTCACCAGGGCAAGTATCATGATGACGGAAAATTTATTTCCTGGGTCACGCGCATTTCTCATAATCTTGTAATAGATCATTTTCGTAAAGAAAAACAACTCAAGGTTATCTCTGATGATGCATGTGAAGTTTCTCTTTTCAATTCTAAGAAACTTTCTGAAAGAAATGTTGAAGAGCAAATAATTGAAGGACAAATTGCAAGTGACGTCAGAAAAATACTTGATTTTTTGCCTGACGATCAGCGAGAAGTAGTCGTGTTAAGACATTACGCGGGGATGAGCTTCAAGGAAATTGCAGAACATACAAATGTTAGTATTAATACGGCTCTCGGACGCATGCGTTACGCTTTGATCAATATGCGCAGGTTGATCAATGAAAAGGATATTTGTTTGACTAAATAAAATATTTAAAAAACTTTTAAATATTTTACAATAATCAATAATTGACTTACGTTATAAGGCAGTTAAACCAAAACAAAAAGTTGCCTATGACAAAAAACTCTACGATTACAAATTTTATTGAAAAGAAAGATGAAGTTACTGAAGAGGAAAATTTAAATGAAAAATTAAATTCGGAGTATGCCGATGTAATGAGTCATTTGGAATCAATTCAAATTAAAGCTCCTCAAAAGTCAGTAAATTTTATTCTTAATTTCAGTAAAGCCTACAGGGCAAAGAAAATGTCAAATGGTAGTCATACAGAAATGATTATCAATTGACTACATGCTTGAAGCAGAAATCCCCGTAGACGTTATATTTACGGGGATTTTTATATTATAAAATGAAGAGAACAAAAGTAAATGTGTTCATGGGCAGATTCCTCAGTTATTATGTAATCAAATTTTTAATTTACATTCGCAGCAAAATATTTAATTCATTTTTTTAATGATTATGTAACAGATTCGATAAAATTTCGTTTTTGTTTATTAACAGGTGAAAATAATATCGACTTAAATTAGGACAAAATGTTTTCAAAATTAAAAGAAGCTTCAAAGCAACAGATGAGAAAGGGTGCTTATCAATTATCTTTTGATGAAGTATCGGAATCGGTATTGGTTCTCGATAGTAAAAATGGAGAATTAAACTATATCGTATCAGGTGAGAATGATGAAATGCTGAAGCCTACAGCCGTATATTTTGGGTTGAAATCTAAATAAATCAGAATTAAAACTTAGTTTAACGGTTAAATAGAGACTGTTTAAGGTATTTTCATGCCAATTTTAATAATTGCATTGAATTTTCCATAAGGAGATGCAAAGTATTAAGCTGCCTTCAGCCTCCCAATATCGGCCTTTTCGAGTTTTTCGTGGGCATACTCAATAGAAATAGAAATACTGCGAATATCCTGTGAAGGTAATTCATACATTGCATCGATCATTACTGTTTCGCAAATTGACCGAAGACCCCTGGCGCCCAATTTAAATTCAATAGCTTTATCGACTATAAAATCAAGTACGCCTTCTTCAAATTCAAGGCTGATTTTATCTATTTCAAAAAGTTTAACGTATTGCTTTATTATAGAATCTTTGGGTTCGGTCAAAATGCGCCGCAGGGTTGGCCTGTCAAGTGGATTTAAATATGTTACAATTGGCAGCCTGCCGACTATTTCCGGAATAAGCCCGTAAGCCCTTAAATCCTGGGGCGCCACATATTGCAATAAATTGTTTTTGTCTATATGTTCTTTTTTTCTTGTAGCACTATAGCCCACAACCTGAGTATTGAGCCTCATGGCAATTTTACGTTCTATGCCTTCGAAAGCGCCACCGCAAATAAACAGGATATTTTTAGTGTCAACTGGTATCATCTTTTGTTCCGGATGCTTTCGGCCTCCCTGCGGCGGAACATTTACAATACTTCCTTCCAGAAGTTTTAACATTCCCTGCTGAACGCCCTCGCCAGAAACGTCACGTGTAATGGATGGATTGTCACCTTTTCTGGCAATTTTATCAATTTCATCAATAAATACAATTCCTTTTTGAGCGGCATCAACATTGTAATCTGCAGCCTGCAGTAAACGGGTAAGAATACTTTCAACATCTTCGCCCACATAACCAGCCTCTGTGAGAACCGTAGCATCTACTATAGTAAAAGGGACATGAAGCATTTTTGCGATAGTACGTGCCAGCAAAGTTTTGCCGGTCCCGGTTTCACCTACCAAAAGTATATTTGATTTTTCTATCTCGATATCGTTTTCAGTTTTTCTGTTAACATGCAATAACCGTTTAAAATGATTGTAAACTGCAACAGAAAGATATTTTTTTGCTTCATCCTGCCCAACAACATATAGATCAAGAAATTTTTTTATTTCAATTGGTTTGAGAAGTTTGAATTTAGAAAAATCAAAAGGAGTTTTTCCCCTTGATTCTTCATTTATAATATCATTTGCCTGGGCAACACAAGCATCGCATATTTGTGCAGTTTGACCTGAGATAAGAAGGTTAACTTCCCGTTTCCCGCGGCCACAAAACGAACATTTATTTTCAGATTCTTTCATTATCTATTTTTGGCAATGGCTTTTTTCGGTCAAGCACTTCGTCAATCATTCCATATTCCTTTGCTTCCTGGGCAGTCATCCAATAATCGCGATCGGAATCTTTTTCAATTTTCTTGAACGGGTTACCAGAATGATCGGCTATAATTTCGTACAATTCCTTTTTTAATTTTTGAATTTCGCGGGCAGTTATTTCGATATCTGATGCTTGTCCCTGTGCACCTCCCATAGGTTGATGTATCATAACCCGTGCATGTTTGAGCGCCGAACGTTTGCCCTTTGTTCCTGCAGTAAGAAGCACCGCACCCATTGATGCAGCCATTCCAGTACAAATAGTTGCAACATCGCTGTTAACAAATTGAATGGTATCGTAAATTCCAAGCCCGGCGTGCACTGAGCCTCCAGGAGTGTTGAAATATATTTGAATATCTTTAGCCGGATCGACAGAATCGAGGAATAACAATTGTGCCTGGATAATATTGGCCACATAATCATCTATAGGCAAACCAATGAATATAATCCTATCCATCATGAGGCGTGAGAAAACATCCATTGAAATAACGTTCAACTGTCGCTCCTCAATGATGGTAGGGGATATATAATTGTTATAAATCGAGTTGAAGCGGTGCATGGTAAGACTGCTGATGCCTTTTTTCCCATGTGCAAATTTTTCAAATTCTTTATTGATATCCATAATTTTGAAATTTAAAGTTGTATTCAAAGTTCAGAAAAATAACCAAATTTCATAACGAAATTATCAATCATTTTGTCTTACTGGAAAAGTTTGTTAAATTCTTCATGATTAATAGCCTTATTATCAAGGGTCACATTTTCTTTTATACAGGCTGTAACTTTATCTTCCAATAATTTATCAATCATTTTCCTGACTTCATTTTCTTTCTTCAAAATAGAAACAGCATAGGTTTCGATTTGTTCATCGGGCATATTATTGATGCCATATTGACGGAATTGGATACGCGTGACTTCTTTCGCGTAAGCTACAACTTCATCATGCTGAACTTCCAAATTGTTGTCCTTTGCAATTTTATTTTTTATCAATTGCCATTTCATGTCTTCTTCGAAGATCGGGAATTCTTTATCAATCTGTTCGGCAGTAATTTTACCTTCGTTTGCAAATGTTACCCATCTCTTTAGAAACTCGTTTGGCAATTTAAGGTTTAACTTTTTAAGCAGATAGGCTTTTGAGTCGAGATGAAATTTATAATCAGTGTCCTTAGAAAGGTTGTTATTTAATTCTTCATTTATTCTATTAAGAAATTCTTCTTCTGAATTTACCTTGCCTTCGCCATATACTTTATCGAATAATTCCTGGTTTAGTTCAGCTTTTTCGAAACGCGAAATCGAATCTATTTTGAACTGGAATGTCGAAGGGGCTTCATCTACTTTTTCTTTTTCAATTTTTAAAATATTGGCTATTTCGAAATTATTTGGAAATGTCTTCTTAACATCAAATTTAACGATATCGCCAACTATAGCACCAATGAATGCCTTTTTTTCGTTTTCGTCTTTTGCCAGTTCCAAATAAATAGAAGCGCCCGCCGAAACTATGCCTCCCTCTATAAGGTTACCTTCTGCATCGGTTTCAGCAATGTCTCCTTTGACAAGCTCATTTTCTTCAACAATTTTCGCATCGCCGAACTTACCATAACGACGCGTATAGTTGTCGATATAGTTTTGCACCATTTTGTCATCGGGTGAAATATCGTAAAACACGATTTTGTCTTTTTTGCTTATTGTAGCATCAATTGCAGGGGCGAGGCCAAGATCGAAAACAAATTCAAATTCTGAGTCACTGTCCCAATCAATTGGTTTGTTTTGAGATTCATTTGGCATTGGGTCGCCCAATACATGAAGATCTTCAGCCTTCAGATATTCATTTATTTTTTCACTTACCAGTTTGTTGATTTCATCGGCCAAAACCGATTTACGGTACATTTTATTGATAAGCGATGCAGGCACTTTACCTGGACGGAATCCCGGCATATTCGCTTTGCGCCTGTAATCGTTCAAAGTCTTATTTACACGTTCTTCATAGTCTTCTTTGCCTACATTTAGTTTCATTGTGGCGTTAAGTTCATCGATGTTCTGTCT
>CAVSGB010000263.1:0-53993 GCA_963726845.1 uncultured Bacteroidota bacterium
AATTAGTGTCTGTCCATAAAGTCAACCATTTTCATTTTTCTAATCAAGGGTTTTGATGTTTTTTCTAATTTCCGCTTAGGAATTTATTATCAAAATTGGTTTTAATTTTGATTTTAGTAATTTATAGCTCAAAATTAGCAATTTTGCTTAAAAATGAATGCGTCAGCACATACGTATCCCAATAAATATTTGAATGTTTTCATTTCTATACTTTTATTGTTTGCAACTTGTATTTGTCTAAAAACAAAGCTGTTAACACCCTAAAATTATATGCAATAGCACTCCAGATTATTTTCGACTCGAAATGAGGAAATCCTTTCCAATTGCATGTTGCAATATTAAAGCCTCGTTTCCAGTTCGATATATTGGCTTCTATGCCGCTTCGCCATTTTTTTAGTTGTGTTTCAAGCTTTTTGCTGGATGTTGTATTTTGCAAACTCCCTACTATTTTATTGAATACTATGTTCGCAATGCCCTTATTTTTGCTGAAATTTAAATTATCTGTACAAGCATAGCCACCATCGGTAGCAATGTCTCTTGGGATTTTCTCGTAATTGGTTTCAACTCTGTTAATTGTTGGTTGATATAATTGTTTATCCGATGGATTGCCCAATAACGTCTGAATATCAAGTATTAGGTTGCTTCTTCCTGTAGCCAAATTAACTTTGTGCCCAAAGATAACATCACGACTTCCTTTGACTATTATGTCTGTATGACGTTCAAATATCGAAAATATTTTATCACAGTTCGGTACTGCCTCACCCTTAATCTCTTTGCGATTAGTAATATCATATACTTGTAACAGAGTGTCAATCAATTCATAAAGTTGGGCTTGAATTGCGGTTCCTATCAAAGTCTTTGCTTTTTTTTTAAGAACATTTGATAATTGGTTGATAGTTTTTGAAAAGATAATAAGTTGTTTCTGGAATAACACCAACCGTTTATCATCCGATTTTGTAACATTTATTTTAAAGTACAGCTTTTTCGCTCCCTGTATGTAGTTGAAATAGTGTACATCTTCTTCCTCTTTTTTTAAAGCTTCTAATAATTGATGGGTTTGTTTAATGCAATCCCATACCAATGCATTATTTGTTGGGTAATGTATGTTTGTTTTTACTGTAGTTGAATCTTGACGCAATTTGGAAACATCTTCAAAACCTTCTGAAATAGCTATCTTATTAATGGCTACAAGCAGCTCATGTAATGAGGTTGCTGTTATCTTTGAAATATATTTCTGTAATACCTGAAAGCTAAACGGTTCTCTGTCATCGAGCTTAATAAATGTAGAACAGATACGAGAATCTTTTTGTGCAAACTCAAGTTCTCTATAATCTAATCCTTTCATTTCTTTAAAAATAGCTGAACGAACAATTTGCTCTACTGTTGGAACATCTTTTCGACCAAAATTGCTTTCTTTTTCATTCTTAACAATGTCATTTTTTACTATTTTAATAATATCAGGGTGGGATTCCAATACCGTGTCGATAAGCCCAAATTCAGGACTTGAAGCCCAATCAGCCTTATTAAACCGCAGCACCCATTCATTAAATATTTTCATAATCAAAATTCTTGTTGTTATGTCAACAAGATACTAATAAATTCTTAATTTTGCCCCTTGAAAACCTTGTTTTTATTGATAATTCTATATTAAAGACAGACTCTAATTATATTCTTAATTCAAGTTTATGATATTTACATGAAAGACAAGTTGGATATATCTGCATTTATTAGTGGATTTCTTGTTTTAATAATGATTCAAGTAATATTTAATAAGGACTATAAAGATAATTCTAAACAAAATTTAATTTATAGACTTCTGAAAAAATCAAAAAAATAATTCATAGTCCTGTTAAGTAAATTCACGATATTATAATACAATTATAAAATTTTGGATTTAGATAAACTATAAGTATATAATTTGATTAAATTTAATTAGTATTTTTCAAAAGCTAAGAAAAATAAAATACAGCACCCAACATCGGCTCACAAACAATGCGGGGCGCGGCTTTTATGCAATTTTAGCTCTCGCGTGCAAGGTTTGTAATGTGGGATAATGACGCAGCCACGAACTCCCGCACTATTAGTAGCCGCAAGCGTTGGCAATAATGTAGAGAATTGTCACATAAAAAACTGATTTGATTTATTTAAAATATTTCTAAATTTGTTGCATGTATAAAGATAAATTAATTACAGGAATAAAAATTACTCAACAGATGAGTAAAGCAAGGAATATTCTTAATAATCAAGTTATTCCAAGGGAAGAGTTGTTCCAGATTCGGAAAAAAGAAGGGAAACTAAGTCCTGAACTTATTAAAGCATTAAAAACTAATGCCTGATTTGATAATAATTGCTGGATGCAATGGTGCGGGTAAGTCAACATTTGCTTCTTCTTTTTTACCTGAGGGATTGAACTCTTTTGATTATGACAGAATATTTTTAGAGAATTATAATAGTTTTCCTGATAGTGAATTGAGAGAAGAATTTGCAAAAAACGAGACATCAAAGTACTTTGAGCAATCTATTGACAAGGCATTGGTAAATAAAACAGATTTTTGCTTCGAAACAAATTTTGATGCACATCCATTATATTGGGCAGAAAAATTTAGAAAGAATGGATTTCAAATTAATCTGATTTTTTTTTGTTTAGATAATCAGGAAGTAGCAAGACATAGAATCCAGGTACGTACTGAATTTAAAGGCCTTTTCGTTGATAACGAAACAATTGATTTAAAGTGGAAAGCCGGATATAAAAACACAAATCTTCATTTTCGATTTTTTGACAATATCCTGATTGTTGACAATTCAAAACAAAATGAAACTTACACAAATATTCTACAGATTGAAAAAGGGAAAATTATTATGATGACTGATAATATACCAGATTATTTTGAACATCGACTTCCGGATATTTATAAACTTATTAAGACAAAATAATGCACTATTGCCAACAGCTGGCTCATACCCAATGCGGGTTTCAGAAGGTTTGCAAACGCAGTGGCACGCGTGCACGGCATTACCAGCGGACAATGACGCGCCCCGCACTCCCGCACTATTAGTAGCCGGAGAACGTTGTACACAACCCTCTCTAGCCCAGAAACAGGATTCATTTCCACAGCTAACGGTGGTGCTTAGAACAGACTTTTATTTTAAATTTGAAGGCCCTATGCAAGGCCGATTTTTGAACTGGTGCGTCATAGCCCGGGTGCAATCCTGGTTAGAATGTGAAAAGCCCTTCTGATTTAGCAGAAAGGCTTTGAGATGATTTCAGTGGTGGTCACGCCTAAAGCGAGAACCCCGTTCATAATATTATCACGTCAAAGATACATTCTCTTAGGGCATTTTTATTAACCAATTAAAAAATGTTTTTATGACTAAGAAAAATGTATCAATGGAAGTAATCAACCCAAATGCAGCAGGGATTGATATTGGAAGCCGTTCACACTATGTAGCAATAGGGCAAGGCGATGAAGATGTAAAAGAATTTGGTGTTTATAATGAAGATTTACAGGCACTTTCTCAATGGCTATTAGATAATGAAATTAAAACAGTAGCCATGGAAAGTACAGGTACTTATTGGCAAAATCTTTATGCCGTCCTTCAATCATCGGGATTAGAAGTAATACTATGCAATGGTAAGTTCACAAAAAACATTAAGGGCAGAAAAAGCGATGTTCAGGACTGTCAATGGATACAGAAGCTTCACACGTTAGGGTTATTAAGCGGAAGTTTCTTGCCCGATGAAGCAACGGAACATTTAAGGACATACTGCCGCCACCGGTTTAATCTGTTGGAGCAAGCAGCAGACACTACCCGAAAAATGCAAAAATACTTACGCCTGCTAAATTTGCGATTAGATGTAGTGGTGAAAGATGTAACCGGTTTAACCGGTTTGTCAATTATAGAAGCCATCTGCAAAGGAGAAATCAATCCAGGGACACTCGCCTCGCTAAGAAATGGGAACTGTAAAAAATCAGAAGCAGAAATAGCCAAAGCACTTCAAAACAATGGCAGGAAGGATTATTTATTTGCCCTTAAACACGAATATCAAATGTATTTGAACTTTCAGTCAAAAATAAAAGAGTGTGATGTAGAAATTGAAAAAATGCTCAATGAACAAATCAATATTGATGATAATAAAAAACAGCATTACATAGATAAAAAGGTTCACAAAAGGGTAAATAAAAATACCCCTAAAAACATAGATATTAATTTATTGTCATACCAATATTTTGAAGGCGTTGATTTGCTCGCTATTGAAGGGGTGAGCTATTCAACTGTACTTACCCTTATAAGTGAGGTTGGGACAGGGATCCATAAATTTCAGTCAGCAAAACAATTTACCAGTTGGCTGAGGCTATCACCTAATAATAAAATTAGCGGTGGAAAAGTATTAAGCAACAGAATACCTAAAGGTAGCAATAGGCTGAAAATTGCCCTTAGAAACGCTGCAAATTCTATTGGAAATTTAAAAGACACTGCATTGTCGAATTTCTTCAAAAGAATTGCATTTAGAAAAGGCCGTGTATCTGCCATATCTGCAACAGCAAGAAAGTTGGCTATTATTATTTGGAATATGATAGTAAAAAGAGTTCCTTATAAACCAGAAACCGAATACCAATTTCTGGATCAAAAAAGGAAGAAAATAACCCAGATGAAAAAACTAATCACTAAGTTTGATATTACAATTAATGATTTAAGTTTTCAGCTGTAAATCTGCAACTTATGAAAACGTTAGTCATAAGTGTAAAAATCGTGCAACTCGACAGATACGTGCAAAATTGAGAGACTGATAAGCGTAATTTAGCTCTTTGATAGGTTGGTGCAAATTGGATGAATTTATTTTGTTTTTTTCTTCCCGCTTTTGCCCTTTTGGGGCAATTAGGACGAGTCAATAGCAACCCCAACCCACATTGCAGCACATTTGCAAGCCCACACAAGCCGACCCGCAGACCAAAGGCTTGCAAAAGAGCTGCAATTTTGCCGATGCACACAGTGCTGTTAATAACTTCCTGACAACAAATCAAAAATTTATTTTCCGAATTCAATCCATCTTTGTAATTTTGACAAAAAGATTCAAAACAAAAAGATTCAAAATGGACAACTTTGGGGATACCATCAGGAAGTTAAGGGAAGAAAAGGAATTGCCATTGCGGACAGTTGCTGCTTATCTTGACATTGACCAAGCTATTTTAAGTAAGACAGAACGTGGACAACGTAAAGCGACACGGGAGCAAATTGTAAAACTTGCAGAGTTTTTTAAGGTGAAAGAAGATGATTTATTGATCGCGTGGCTTTCGGATAAATTGGTTTATGAAGTGGCAGACGAACAAATTGCATTGAAAGCATTGCAGGTAGCAGAGGAGAAAGTAAAGTATATTAATAAAAATAAGAAAATATAAAAACATGCCAGCACTCCATTTCAAAGGGAAAACATTTGTACAAAACCACCATTTGGCGGTTAAGTTTCATCAATTAGTGCCGAAAAAAGAATTGAGTTTAACCGACAAAGTTTCATTGCACGATAACCTTATTATACAAGGAGACAATCTGAAAGCATTGAAGGCATTGCTTCCAACTTATGCCGGAAAGATTAATTGCATTTTTATTGACCCTCCATATAATACGGGCAATGACATTGCTGAAGGTAAAGGTTGGATTTACAATGACAATGTAAACAGTCCAATGATAAAAGAATGGTTAGGTAAAGAGGTTAACCTAGAAGATTTAACAAGGCACGATAAATGGCTTTGTATGATGATGCCAAGATTAAAATTATTAAGAGAACTTTTACACGAAAATGGTGCAATATTCATTACACTTGATGACATTGAAATCCATAGATGTAAACTTTTGATGGATGAGATTTTCGGCGAGGAAAATATCGTTTCAAACATCGTATGGCAAGCAAGAAAATCCGTTCAGAATGATACTGATATAAGTTCTTCTCATAATCACGTTTTAGTTTATGCAAAAAATCGGAGACAAGAAGAAAGAAGATTGAAGAAAAGCAATGTTAAGAAATGGCATACAATGGATGGCTTTGTCTTTAATCCACTAGAATTGGACAAATCTAAATTTTCAAATCCCGATAAAGACCCAAGAGGATTATGGAAGGCTGACCCTTTTGATGCACCTGGTATTCGTAAAAACTTAGAATATGATATTGTAAATCCTAATACAGGTGAAGTTTACACACCACCAAAAGGAAGACATTGGGGAAACGAAGAGAAAAACTATTTAGCTTTCTTAAAAGACAATAGAATACTTTTTGGCAAATCTGGTAAAAGTGGACCGCAATTAAAAGTATTTTGGGATGAGAAAAAAGAGTTTGGCGAAATTGAAACAACTTGGTGGGGTGAGGGTGCAATGGAAACTTATATTGAGGATGGAATTGATGAAGAAACAGCAGAAAAGTTTACAAGCTATGGTACAACAACAAAGGGTTCTCAATTACTTCAAAAAATATTTAATGGTGAAAAGGTTTTTAATAACCCAAAACCGATAGAACTGCTTAAACACATACTTAAAATAGCAACAAAAAAGGATGCTATAATTCTTGACAGCTTTGCTGGCTCAGGAACTACTGCACACGCAGTTTTGGACTTAAACAAAGAAGATGAAGGCAATCGAAAATTTATTTTAGTAGAAATGGAAAATTACGCCAATTCCATTACGGCAGAGAGAGTTCGGAGAGTAATTAAAGGTGTAAAGACTGCAAAAGAAGATTTTTTGAAAAACGGATTAGCTGGCACGTTTAGTTATTTTGAGTTAGGTGAAACCATAGAAATGGAAAATTTGCTTAAAGGAAAAAACTTACCTTCATTTACAGAGTTTGCTCGCTATCTTTTTTACACAGCCACAGGCGAAGAATTCAACGAAAAATTAGTAAATGAAAAAACTGGTTTTATAGGTGAGAGCATAAATTATGAAGCATATCTATTTTACAAACCCGATTTGGAATGGTTGAAGAAAAACGCTTTGACATTAGAACTTTGCAAGTCATTACCTAAACATAATGGTAAACAGCGTTTAGTTTTCGCACCTGCAAAATATGTTGATGATATTACTTTGCTGGAACATAGAATTGACTTTTGCCAGTTACCTTATGAAATTTACAGGATACAGAAATGAAGCTAAAGCACTATCAGGAAAAAGTTTTAAAGGAACTGAAAGTTTATTTGAGTTCCTTGTCTGACTTCAAAGCTAAATACGAAAAGGCATTGGAGTTTGATGCTGATATGGCAAGGGACTACAATTTCCCTAAGCATGCCTGGGAACAAAGTACAGGAAGAATAATATATTATTCTAAAACAAACGGACTACACGAACCGCTCCCCGATATTTATCTTAAAGTGCCGACAGGTGGAGGAAAAACGTTGGTGGCTTGTCACGCTATTGATTATATTCAAAAATCTTTTTTAAAAAAACAAGCAGGACTGGTATTGTGGATTGTGCCTTCTACACAAATTTACAGGCAAACAATTTCAGCATTAAAAAACCGTGAACATCCATATAGGCAAATCCTTGATATTTCAAGCGGAGGCAGAACACTCATCAAAGAAAAAACTGAAATGTTCAATCGTTTGGATGTGGACGAACATCTTGTTGTATTAATTTTGATGCTGCCTTCTGCAAATCGCCTGAACAGAGAAACACTTAAAGTTTTCAGGGATGCGGGAGGTTTTACAGATTTTTTCCCGCCTGAAGATAATTATCCTGCACAAGAGGCATTAGTCAAACTTATTCCAAATTTAGATTGCTTCACAACAGAAGGAGAAGTTTTCGGAATACAAATAAAAACTTCGCTCGGAAATACTTTAAAATTATTGAAACCGCTTGTGATAATTGACGAGGGGCACAGGGCATACGGAGAACAGGCAAGAAACACAGTAAGAAATTTTAATCCTTCTTTTATTCTTGAACTTTCGGCAACACCACCACCAAACAGCAATGAGTTGGTGAAAATAACTGGGCGTGAATTGCACGAAGAAGAAATGATAAAATTAGACATCCATCTTACCAATAAAACAAGTTTAGATTGGCAGGATACAATGTTGGCGAGTTATGAAAAAAGAAACGAGTTAGAAAAGAAAGCAAAAGAATATGAAGGCAAAACAGGTGAATATATCCGCCCTATTTGCCTGATACAGGCGGAACGCACAGGAAAAGACCAACGGGAAAAGAATTTCATACACGCAGAAGATGTTAAAGAATTTTTAATCAAGAAATGTAACATTCCTGAAAAGCATATTGCAATTAAATCAAGTGAGAAAGACGATATTGAAGGAATTAATTTGTTTGCTCCCGATTGCGACATACGCTACATCATTACCAAACAGGCATTGCAAGAGGGTTGGGATTGTTCTTTTGCTTACATTCTTACCATTCTGACAAATCCAGCATCATCAACAGGGATTACACAATTAGTCGGAAGAATTTTAAGACAACCCTTTGCACGAAAAACAAAAATCAAAGAATTGGACGAGTGTTACGTTTATACATTCCGTCAGAACGCAAGCGCATTGGTAAGAGAAATAAAATTGGGTTTAGAAGATGAAGGGCTTGGCGACATTGCCGGCAGAGTTGTAAACGATGAAGGTGATGCAGGTGAAGGAATACTAAAAGACAGGGACACAAAGTATCGTGTTGGCTTCAAAAAATATGAAGGGAAAATTTATTTGCCAAAATTTGTAATGCAGGAAAAAGGAAGTTGGCGTGATATGAATTTTGAAGTGGATATATTAAGTGAAATTAATTGGGAAACCGTCAATATTTATGAACTAAAAAATATTTCCCTACAAAAGAAAAAAGACAAGGAACAGGAAATTGTTTTGGGTTTGAGTGATGAAAAAAAAGAATTGCTGAAAGAAACAGGAAGAGCAGAAAAAACAGGAGCATTAGAAATTGATGAAGTGTTTTTAACGAGACAAATTACCGAGATAATTCCGAACCCGTGGATTTGCTACCAATTAGGTGTCAAAGCAGTGGAAATGGTTTTACAAAAATACGACCACAACACAGTTGCATCAAATTTTGTTTTCGTAATTGAAGAACTAAAAAAGATTTTAGATAATGAGCGAAACCGATTATCAGAGCAGGTTTTCAGAAAATTGATTGAAAAGAAAAAATTACTTTTCTTTCTTCTTACTGATATAGGAGGTTTTGTTCTTCCATCAAGAATAAAAGTGAAAAGCAACAAACAGTTGGTTCGTAACGATAACACACCAATTCAAAAATCGTTGTTTGACTATGTTCCCGAAGAAAATATTAACGATCTCGAAAAATCCGTTGCCATTTATCTTGACGAACAGGAAAAGCTTTTATGGTGGTATCGCAATATGAGCAGACAGGACTATCACATACAAGGATGGAAGCGACACAAAATTTATCCTGACTTCATTGCAGCAGATAAGAAAAAAGATAAAGACGACTACGAAACAGTTTATGTGCTTGAGACAAAAGGCATACACTTGAAAAATGAGGACACAAAATATAAACAGGATGTTTTCAAACTTTGCAATGAATTAGGAGCAAAGAAACCTTGGAAAGAATTGTTTAACGAGTTTCCCGACCATGACTTTGAATTTCAGGTTGTGTTTGAGGACGAGTGGCAGAATAAAATTAACCAACTAATTGGATGAAAACCCACCCGATTTGCAAGCACATTGCCAAAGCCCCACAAGCCAACGCTTTAACCAAAGCTTTGTCAAAGAGTTTGCAAAGCTAACCCACGTTGCCAAAGGCATTTTGGCCATTACAGCAAATATGATTGTTTTACCTATTTCACTGGTAATTGGATCACGTAAGGCATTTTCTAAAAAGGTTTGACAAAAAACACGATTGGTCTTATCTGAGAAAAATTTCTTTTCAAAATCACTTGAAATGAAAGTTTCTGTTTCCTCTCCATCTTCTGTAGCAAGTACAACCGAATAACCTTCATCTGAAAGTAATTGGGTAGTAATTTCAGTACGGGCATCTAAAACTCTAGGATTAATCAAGAAACCATCTTTAACACCATCCAATAATGAATATCGAAATGTTGGGTCGTTGCCTTCACAACCAAAAGTTGTATAAGTATCACGCAACATCCGGCGTTCTATTTCCCGTGGGTCGTTTTCTTTTATCTTATCAGGGTTAACACCTTTTAAATAGTCTTTGGGTGTAGCGGTTAAACCCAATTTATATCCATGAAAATATTCAAATACTGCTCTGGCGTTTCCAGAAATAGAACGGTGCGATTCGTCCGAAATAATTAAATCAAAATCGGTTGGTGAAAACTCATAGCGGTATTTATTATCAAACATGAGCGATTGAATGGTTGTAACTACAATATCTGCTTTTCTCCAATCGCTTTTATGCTCTTTGAAAATGAAAGTTGAATAGTCAGGCTTCAGGTAATTTGTAAAAGCTTTCCAGGCTTGGTCTTCCAATTCCAATCTGTCAACCAAAAACAAAACCTTTCGTGCGTTTTTAGTTCTTAAAAATAACCGAATTACTGCTGCAGATGTTAGCGTTTTACCAGTACCCGTTGCCATCTCGAAAAGGAAACGGTCTTTGCCTTTTCTTACTGCTTTTTGCAAATGCTCGATAGCATTTAATTGGTATTTACGAAGGAATTTTAATTTGTTATTCCAAATAAAGTCTTTGCTCTTTTCGATACTTCCATTCCAACCAGGCCTTTCAATATAATCTGGCATTTGAACAACAACAATATAATCATTGTCTACAGGCTCATTTACTAGACTATTGCGATCGGGATTCCATTCTTTTATTGCACCTATTTCAATAGGTGAAGGAAATTTATAAATAGGTTTTGGATTACCTTTTTTTAAATCCCATAAGTAATGAACTATTCCATTTGAGAGAATGATAAATTGAGCTCCAACATTATTTGCATACTTCCTTGCTTGTTCTTTAGCAGCCAGAGGATGCAAACTTTCTTTCTTAGCGTTCGAGAACGCAAATCGGTTTATTATCGCTGTCAACAAGTAAAAAATCAAGTGAACCCGATTTAGTTTTTTCATAATCGTTGCCCCATGCATCAACTTCCTTTTGAGTGATTTTTACATGGTTCTCAAGCAAGATATTAGCTGAACCTAAATCATCATCAAAAAATCGCCAGCCAGCTTCTTCAAGTAGGCGGTTTATTTTTATTCGTGCTTGTGCTTCGTTGTTTAACAAAATTCAGATAAGGTTAATCTTGACCACTAAAGTAGCAAAAAGAAGTCAAATGAATTTTGACTTACACATACAATTTATAAATGAACTACCCCGCTGCAAGCAGACGGGGTATCAAATCCCAACTTTACAAGCGATATTCGATGCAAACAGCGGGGAATTTACCCAAAAAAAATTAAATTATTTCGATGGAAATATTGTTTCTTTTCCAATAAAAGGAAGATCAACCATGGACTTATATATGTCTAAAACTTCTGCCATACTTTCATCGTCGAGTTCGTAATACCAATTAACTACAATATCGTATTTTTCTTTAAAAATAATTTCCAATTCTTTTAAAAGCTCTAAAATGAGTTTAGAAGCACTTGTACTAAAATATTCCAGCTTAAGATTAACAGTTGTTTTTTTGCAGGGTGTTTTGCTATACAATTTAACCCAGTTTATCAATGGAAGGAAAAACATTTTCGTATCTTCCGGGATTACCCTCCCAGCCATTTCTATCAGAACCCTTGTCAGCATCAAAATAAACTGAAGGTGTTTTTGATGTTTCTTGCAATTTTAATATTTCCACAATCATTACTATTTATAACAATACAAATTATTATTTATTCCCCTTTTTTTGTCAAACTGTATTCATATGCAATTATAACTAAACGTTTTCGGTTACTAAAAGTTCGGCAATATTATTTTTCACTTCAAGAGAAATTAATTCCTTTTTATATTAGTGAATGTTTTTGCTGGAGCGACTTTGATTCCCGACAATAACTCTTGTGCAGAGTACAAATTTTGATAATCCACAAAACCCAGAATTGGTTGGGAGCAACCGTTGTTGGGAGCCATTTAAATTTTTTCTAATATTTCCATCGCCATTTGTTCAATTTTAGATTTAAGATTTTACAAATATTTACAGTAATTTCATCAGGTTTTGTCCTGTCGCCAATAAAGTGGAAATCCATTATTTTCATATTCCAATATATAACCTAAACCTGAAGCTAAACCAAAAATCATTGGTTCGGACAAATCAACATCAATATTTAAGAATAGATTGCCAATTGTATTTGTTTCGCAATGCTGACCTTTAAAAATTTTGTAACTCTCAATTTTCATAATAATATTTCCTATCAAATTTATTTCTCCAAAGTGACAAACGTGTGTCAGTAATATTTTTTCAGATGCTCGAAAGCTTTTTTAAAGGCACACAAAATATATCAATGACGACAATTGTAGTTAATATTTTATGCATTTTAAATAATTATTCATACTCTAAGATTATTTGGAAATTTATATCTTATTGTTTATGTATAAATCCCAATCCCGATAAATTGGGATTATAACAATGAAGTGCAGCAGTTAGCCTCCTTATTAAATGTTTGGATGTTTGAAACAAAGTTTATAAAAGCTAAATAATCAAATAATTAAAACTAAATATTAATATTCCAAAACAACCTCGAGATATTTAGATTATTATGCAAATTAGGAAAAATAAGAATTGGTTGTATTTAAATTTTAACAAAAGAAGAAAAAGAAAGAGTTTGCCGGAATTTTAATAATTCAAGCATTTTTTAGGAGAACATCAAATTACTTTTGATTGATTTAGAATACTAATTTTTGATTCTATAATCGTTTTTTGCCTTTTTAATTCCTCATATTGCCTGATCAATGCAGCTTTTACCAAAGCATCATCTGTAACATCGGCAATTCTATCTGCAACTCTGTCCATTGCTTCAGTAATCGCAGATAATTGGGAATTTTGTTCATTCAGGTTCGTCATAATTTTTAAGCATTAAAGGGTATGGTAAATTTACTAATTTTAATCGTTTATTAAAATTTCGAATAGTAAAGTTGTCAACTAAATGAAATACATAATAGCAGAATTGTCGAGGTAACAGAAAGGAATTTTTTGACAAACCCTGCAAGCAGTTGATTATCATCAACGAAAAAGAAATACAAACGCGTTACAAACTGGCTCGAGCTGTAGAATTTGTGCTTTTATTTTTTAACGCTGTAAAGTTGAAACAAAACATAAAATCTTTGTTTTCAAATTTAGCTTAGTATAAGCTATTTTTGGAAATGCCATTTTTTTGCTCCCAAAATTTAGCAAAAATAAAAACGTTTGAATTTTAGCAGGTACAGACGAAATATGGTTGGATACTGATAAAAAAACTTAGTGAGAAGCTAAACACAAACCATAAGTTTGTTCTTTTATAAAAACTTCATTGTTGACTAAATTTGGAATTTCTATCTAAACCAGTTCGAAATCTGCGCCAGGTACATTAACCTGAATTGCTCATATTAATGCCATAATATTTTAATTTATAAATGTAAATTTTAATTTTGATTCAATTTTTTTCCGCCAGTTTTATTAATTCCAAAGCGAAATGATTTCTTCAGATTTTAATTGGATTGTCATACTTTTTAAATTTTCAAGAGACCGGTTATGCGCTTCCTGATTAGAGGAAGAAACAGCATCGGTAATAATTACAGGGAAAAAACCTCTGTTTGAAGCATCCCTGGCTGTTGATTCTACCCCAAATTCTGTAGCAATACCAGTTATTGCAACTGTTGTTATGCCAGCATTTCTTAAAAGCAATTCGAAGTTTGTTCCGATAAACATACTTGCCGTGTTTTTGGGAATTACAATATCGTTGCCAGTTGGCTCAATGGCTAAATCGAGGCCATTGGGAACTTGCTGCTGAGATGCAAACCTGTTTTTAAAAAAGTATTTCCGAACAGGCGATTCGAAATTTTCGGGAAGTGGTGTGATTTTCGAAAATACTACCTGAACGCTGTGTTTCTTTGCCGCAGAAATAACATTTTTGTTATTTTCCAGAAAGGATTGCGTATTAAAAATATTCAGTACTAACCTGTTTTGCACATCCCAAATTAAAAGTACAGTTTTGCCGGGGTTTAAAATCTCCTTCAATTCGTTATTCATTTCCATATTAAATAATATTTTGAGATGGTTATTTATTATAATTCAGTTATAAAACGTGCTTGTGGAGTTCGGACTTTTTTCAGGTTTACCAACCAATCGTTTTCGGCATCCCTATAGCCAAGCGGAAGCAATATAACACTTCGCAAACCATGTTCTTTAAGATTTAGCAATTTATCCAAAGCTGCATTGTCAAAACCTCCGATGGGGGTTGAATCAACTTTTAACTCAGCAGCGGCAGCTATTGCTATGCCAAAACTAATATAAGCCTGGTATGCAGCATGAATATAATTTTGCTCGGCTGTGAAAGAACTGTACCGGCTTGTTAACCTGTTTTTATAATCGTCCATTGAATCAACCGGCACACCACGCTCTGAAACTGTTCTTGAAAAAACTTCATTGATACGCTCTTTTGTATAATTGTCCCATGCTGCAAAAATTAGCAAATGCGAACAGTCGGTAATTTGTGACTGGTTATTTGCAATTGGTTTAATTTTTTCTTTTAATTTGGAACTGGTCACCACAATAATCTCAAATGGTTGCAAGCCCGATGACGAAGGCGCTAAGTGGGCTGCCTCTAATATCGAATCTATCTTGTCCTGCGAAACGGCCTGTCCGTTCATTTTTTTAGTGGCATAACGCCATTTTAAAGCATTTAATAATTCCATATTTTCAAATTTTTATATTTCAAATATTTGGTTGAATACGCGCTAATAGAGTTGAAAAATTTGTGCTATTTATTTACCAATGGCTATTCATTTGCTGAAAACTTTTGTCCAGGTCTTCTCTAGATGCTTTGATAAGCCCTGCTGTCATCCCATATCCAATTTCAAATATGTTATTTTTAATACCTTCCATAACAGCATCAACAAATTCACCAGGCTTTAAATCAATTTTAAAATTGCCTCTTTTAGCCCTTCCTTCGGGGTTTAATTCCGATTCAATTGCCGGTGGAACAACTTCAAAAACTTTAATCCCGGACTTTATGAGTTGCTGTCTTATTGCCATAGAGAAAGCATGTACCCCTGCTTTGGATGCACTATATACAGGCATCCGGGCGACAGGGATAAAACCTAAACCTGATGAAACATTAATGATGGAAGCTTCTTTCTTCCCGGTTAAATGAGGAATGAAAAGGCCTGTTAAAATTATCGTGGCTTCCAGATTAATCCTGATTTCGTTTTCACCTGACAAAAATTCAGTAACCCCCTTAGTGAAATCTACATCTCTTTGCACCCCTGCATTATTAACTAAAATGTTCAATTTATCAAAGTTAGATGTTGCCCATTCTACAAGTGAATTCCGATCTGCTTCTTTTGCAACATCACAAACTTTGATTTGGAATTCGGGATGTTTCTTTTTAGCTTCAAGTAGCCTTTCTTCTCTTCTGCCACAAATAATGACTTCATTACCTGTTTTCAAAAAATATTCGGCAAAAGCATATCCTATACCTGTTGCCCCACCGGTGATTAATACTGTATTTCCTGAAATGTCCATATTTGTCCTCCTTAATTTTATTATTTAACAAAGATGTAATACTAATTAACTGAAAAGATAAGAACTATTTATTTTTTTAGAGGATACCCAATAGTTTGGCCAAAGATCACCCGCTGATCGGCATGTAAATTTAATTTTGCTGTAAGGGCAGGTTTATCACAATTGTGAAACCAAGCGGCTAAACCCTGCGAAGCAGCAAATAAATATACATTGCCCGCGATTAAGCCCGTATCGACAAAGTAATATGATTTTTGAACTTCGGGATTTTGTAAGCCCGGTTCCTGATAACCGGCAGTGTTGGCAAGCTTATTAATATCGGCAACAAAAATTAAGCGAATCGGGGCTTTGTCGCCTAAACTTACCTGACCATGGCCAATTGCCAATGAGCGAAGGTCTTCGGCAACAATTGGAAACAATTTGTGTTTAAACGCATCATACAAATAAGTACCGTCCTTCATTGCCACATATACATCAATTTCCTGGGAATTACTGGCAGAGGCAGCCGTTCGGCTATGCAACCCGAACGGGCCTTTTTTACGGTTTATTCCACATGCTGCCCATAATAGGTTTGAAAGTACCTGCAATGACAACTTTTTATCGCTAACCTCACGAATAGTTTTTCTTTTCTCTAAAGCTTTTAATAAGGATTTACCTTTATCAAGTTTTGGTTTTAATAATTCGATAGGTTTCAAATTCTGTAATGAATCATTATCAGGTTCGTTTTTTATTTTTTTTGCCATATATTACTCCTTTCATTTTTTAAGTATTATGAGAATTGATAACTTTTGTAATTTCGGGAAGTTTATGGAGAAAGAATAGCGCTCCCGGGAAACGGGAAATACCAATAATTATTATTGTATTTAATATCCCAATAATTTTTTCCAAACTACCTGTTAAAAAACTTCCAAAATGAGCTGTTCCCATATATGCCACAGTATAAAAACCCTTTACCCGACCGCGTTGTTTATCGTCGACAATTGTTTGCAACATTGTATTGCCCGAAGCCATTTGAAGCTTCATACCAAGACTTACCATAACCAACAATAACAAAGATAATGCAAAAGAACGTGAAAATGGAAACATAATAAGCCCGGCTCCAAAAGCTGAGGCCGCCAAAGAAAAAGTAGGAAAAAAAATATATATTTAGCTTCGCCATCAGACACTTGCTTTCATACCATTACACCGAAATAATTCCTAATTGGGGGAAATAAAAATAACTATTATCAGATAAAATTAGTAACTTCTTTATTTTCTTTTTGAGGAAGTTTAATGATATCTGATGATGTCAGGCAGGTTCAAAAATGGACTTCACATTTTTTAGCTCCTCAATAATCGCTATAGACTGGGGGCAATGCATTTCGCACTGGCCACATTCGATACAACTGGAAGCCATTTGTTCTGGCTGCAACATACGATGATACATTTCTTCCTTGCCAAACATAAAATAATTGTTATAAAAAGTAAAACATCCCGAAATATTTACACCTGACGGGCAGGGCATACAATAGCCACAAGCTGTACAATTAACTTTTATTCTTTGCCTGTAAATATTCTTAACCTCTTCAATGACATAGCTCTCTTCGCATGTAAAAGAGTTTTCAGTAGCAGTCCGAGCTATTTTTATATTTTCAACCACCTGTTCCATACTATTCATGCCGCTTAACAGTAAAGATACTTCCGGATGATCCCATACCCACCTCAAAGCCCACTCAGCGGGAGTCCTTTTCGGATTTGCATTATTAAAAGCATTTTGAACTGCCTCCGGAAGATTTGCAGCAAGCTTGCCACCTCTGAGAGGTTCCATAATGGTTAACCCCAGTCCCTTATTTGCTGCATAATCAAAGCCTTTTCTTCCAGCTTGAAAATCTTCATCCAAATAATTGTACTGTATTTGACAGAATGACCAATCATATCCATCTACGATAGCATTAAAATTCTCTTGTATGTCGTGGTATGAAAAACCAGCATGTTTAATCCGCCCATCCCGTATTGCCTGGTTCTAAAAACTCAGCGATACCAGCTTCCTTGACATTTTTCCATGAAGAGCTATTTAAAGCATGAACAAGGTAAAAATCGATGGTATCAGTTTCCAGGCGTTCTAATTGTTCGTTTAAATATTTATCCATATCGGCCCGGGTTTTAATCAACCAGCTTGGAAGTTTGGTGGCGATTTTAACTTTTTCACGATAGCCATTTTTAAGTACCTTACCAACAAAAGGTTCGCTTTGTCCTCCCGAACCCAATCCTTTGCCGTGATAAGGATAAGCTGTATCAATGTAGTTTACTCCTTCATCAATGGCATATCGGATAAGTTTAGTTGACAATTCCTCGTCAATTTTCGATGGATCACCTCCTGGCAAAAGCGGAAGCCGCATGCATCCGAAGCCAAGAATAGAAACCATTTCATTCGTTTTGCCAAATTTTCTATAAAGCATATTATTTCACCCTTTCTTTAATATTTAGTTCATCCTTTTTCAATTTCAACAACATCGAAATTAGGCCTAATTTTAAAATATTGCAAAATATTAAAATAGGAATATTCTTTATAAATAACCAGGTTAGTATTTATCCATTCCCAGCAAATGATATACTTAATGTGAAATTGCCAAAAGGATCCAAAAATATAATGATTGAAAAAATAGATTTAACGGGATGGATTAAAAAATCAGGAATTATTAATAACGGGGAATTAATTGGCAAAATTTCTACTGGTTAATTACCAAAAGGAAAGTATATTTGTCGTGTTAGGACTTTAAATGAATTCCTTTAAACAACTAAAATTATTATTCAATAATCAACTTTCGCGGTTTACGCTGCCCGGACTTAAAACCGGGCTTTTTTATTTCTCGTTTAGTTAACCTCTATGACATTAATAATCGTTATTAAAATGCATAAACAACGAATCTACAAATTTTATCATATAACCTGAATTTTAATGATATTTAACCACTAATTTTAGTTTGAAGAAATCTGAAATGATTTCAATATTGTAAAAAATACGTTGAATATTATTTTGCAAGGCAAAAAAAATTTGTTTATTTCGTAAAGGTTTATATATATTATCAAAATATTAATCTTCAATTTATAAATTTTACTAATCTAATAAGTTATCAGGATCCTTATTTATATATTGTTAACGCTGTTTTTTCTAATTGTAAGAACCGAACCTTTAACAGGGCAGTCTATGCCTATGCCCGTCAACATTCAGGCAGCCTTATTGACCAAAGTTTTGAAATTCAATTCCCGGTTAGCTGAAAAAAGCATTATTCATATGCTTGTTGTTTACAATGGTACATCAAAATCAAGTAAAGATGAATTACTATCACAGTTAGACAAATCAATCGAAGCAAAAGGAATACTTCCTGATGAAATAGATCAAAATATTAAAAGTACCGATGTAGTTTACTTTATGCCCGGATTACAGGAGAAATCTAAAATTTGTAAGGTAAATAAAGTGCTTACCATTACTGGTATATCAAAATATGTAGAAGAAGGCGATATTTCAATTGCTTTGGGAATTTTGAACGATAAGCCTAAAATTTATATTAATATAACATCGCTTAAATCTGAAGAACAAAATCTTTCATCAGATTTATTAAGAATAGCCAAAGTTTACAAATAAAAGGCAATTTGAATTGAAAAATGGTCGAATGACAAACTTTATAAAGAAAATAGTATTCATCTTAATTGCAGCATTAATTTATTGCAGCAATTCATCTGCACAAGGTGACGATGTATATAAGGATATGTCGTTGGATGAATTGCTGGATATCGATGTAGTGGTAACTGCGTCAAAAAAACCGGAGGATCTTTTTGATGCCCCGCTTTCTGTAACTATTATTAAAAAAGACCAAATTCTAAAAGCTGGCTGCAGGAGCATAGTTGAAGCACTCAGGTTATCACCCGGCCTGATTGTCCGGGAAACAACACCGGGAAATTTCGATGTCCAGATCCGCGGGTTTGATGATGTTACCAAAAATCTATATGTTCCACTTCCTTTTAATACCAATATTTTGGTAATGATCGACAACCGGATCGTTTATAGTTATTACTCAGGTGGTACTCTCTGGGAAACATTGCCGATTGATATCAACGATGTTGAAAGGATTGAAATCGTCCGTGGGCCGGCATCGGCTTTGTATGGGCCAAATGCAGTTAACGGCGTAATAAATATTATTACATCCCATGCAAAAGAACAAGGCTTAAATGTCTTTGGAAATGGTTCCGTGGGTATAGCGGGTACAACACATGCAAATGCAAGTGTTGGATACAATAGTAACGATAAAACCAAAATCACTTTCTCGACGAATTATAGTGAACAATTAAGGATTGATAAAAATTATTACGATTGGAATAATCGAGAATATGTGTCCTATGATAACCTATCGCTTTTGTGGGGCATTGTAAAAGATTCGGCGACCAAGACGCTATGGACACCACAGGATTATAGGGCAGCTAATAATAATAATGCAAACAACTTCAACATAAGCCTTCGAAAATTAGGCGCAAATATGTTCATTGACCATAATTTTTCCCTTTTGTCTAAAATTGGTATTTCTGCCGGGGCACAACAATCGTTTTGCCAAATTCCGTATTTTGAAAATTTCAGTACGCCTCTTTCTCAGGTCACTTCACAAAGTGCTTATTCAGATGTGAGGTTACAGCTTAATAATCTTTACTGCCAGGTTAATGCTTCAACCGGAAATTATATGAGCTATAAGCTTAATTCTTATAAGTTTGATATACTTGATGCGAATATTGAATATGCCTTACAATGGAATAATTTTAGTTTCAGGCCCGGGATAGCACACAAAGAAACCCGATATTATAATCCAATTACCGAAGACAATACTACAAATATAGCCAACTTAAACAGCGGTTTTTCAAATACGCCTCAAAAACTGGCATCCGATGCGCTTTCATTATTATCTGAGTGGAAACCCAATTCGAAATTACGTTTTATTGGAGGCTTGCGCTTTGATAAGTTCAATGTTAATCCAGGTCTTTTCCCTGGAAGTGAATTGGGCGCTACATACAGGTTAAATAAAAATAACCTTCTCCGTGCGACATTCTCAAATGCCAAACGTTCACCGTTCATTTTTGATTCCTATTTAAATGCCAGGTTGAATGTTTTATACCCAATGCCATTACCATATAATAAAGGCATAATAAATATTGATGACGATCAGCATTTTGATGCAACAAAAACAGGCAATAATTATCCTACTAATTCTACATGGGAACTTGGCTGGAGAAGCAAACTGTCTTCAAACCTAACTTTCGACGTGGAAATATATACATCAGAAATAAAAAACCTTTTGGTTTCAGTCATGTATCGCGATATAAACGTTGAGGCAATTTTTCATCCGGATTTGTCTATTGATTCAGTACAATCTGTTAAAGGAATTGGCAATTTGTATTTTCAGAATGACAATGTAAGCGCTATGCAAAACGGAATAAGTGCTTCAATCAGTTATACTCCTTTCGATTACCTTAATATAAAACTATTTGGTTCTCTTCAAAAAACCCATATGTTAGGCAATTATAAGGTAAAATATACAACTACAGATAGTGCAGTAAACCTGAACAATTTTGCAAATCATCAAATTACAGTATCAACAGTTTCTTATGTAAATATGACTAACTTTAACCCTAATACAACACCGGCTTTTTATGGAGGGCTTATTATAGATTATAGTTTTAATGACAAGCTCAAAGTTAATTTCAATTCGTATTATACTTCCAAACAAATATTTACTGGATTGTCTTTCGAAAATGCCATTGCTGATTATACCGGAATAAATGGAAATTACACTACAGAAATACCGGCCTGGCTTGTTGTAAACGCCAAAATATCATATAATTTCTGGTCACGGGCTTCAGCTTATATTTCAGGGCTTAATTTGCTTGGAAAGCATCGCGAATTTGGCTTTACCGATCAAATAGGGGCAACATACATGGCCGGATTTCAATGGGGATTTTAAATTAGACGAAAAAATGAATTTTTATTAACTTCAAAATTATAAAATATGAAAAAAGTTATTGTTTATTTATCAATGTTTGCAATTGCAATGTTAGTATTTTCCTGTAAAAAGGATAGTACGCCATCAAAAACTGATATCCTGACTGGTAGTACATGGAAGATTACCAGCAAAACTATTAGCCCTTCAATTACAGTTCCTTTGGATTCGTTAGGCCATGTCATAATAATTAGCAATGTAAGCGTCTACGATCCGGATAGTGTAAAAAACTTTGGTTATAAGTTTAACAGTAATGGATCCTTTACATGTACCGATAGTGCAAACAAAGTATTACCTCCATATCCAAATACCTGGCAATTTAATTCAGATGATACACAAATAACATTAGGACAACAATTAGAGTTCGATTATAGTATTCCAGCTGCCACAGGAGTTCAGGTTGTTAAGATAATTATTCAAAAAATTACAATTTCATCAATTACAAGTACACAAATAACTGCAACTTATCCGCTTGTTTTTAACAATGCAAATTATACTGTAACTATTGTATTCCAGCCAAAATAGATGTTTATTTTTTCCGGAACCCGGTCACCAAAACCGGGTTCCGGAAATTAATCACTAAATGGGTATCTTTATTGGCTAAATATTCTATCATAGTTAGTTTTATTATTTAACCAGTTATTGAAATGAAATTTGACGTAAGCGCTCTGTTCAGAAACCTGTCGATAAAACTCAAATTAATACTTATCATTCTATTCGTATCCTTTTTTACATTGATAATCGGTTTTGCATTTGTAATTATTAACGATATTATCAATTTTAAAACCGATATGAAAAACAATACCATCGTCAATGCAAAGCTTATCGGTGAATATTGCGCGGTACCATTGGCTTTCGATGTAAAAGATAACGCTATTGAAACTCTTGAAAAATTAAAAGCAATCCCATCCATCAATGTAGGTATCGTTTATAATGATAAAAATGAAGTATTTGCAGAATTTTATAAAAACAAAAGCAAAGAAAAAATATTAAAAATTCCGGAAGATAGGACTTTGAGCCTTTATGAAGGCGATTATTTACATATTTTCCAGCCAATTTCATTCGATAATAAAATTGCCGGGGCTATATACTTGAAAGTATCTACAGAAATACTTCAGGATAAAATACACAAGTACCTGATAACATCCGCAATATTGCTTTTGGTAACCCTGGTGATAACCTATTTTCTTGCTTTAGTGCTTCAAAGAATTATTTCGAGGCCAATATTAAACCTTACAGTTGCCACCAAGCAAATTTCTAAAGAAGCCGATTACAGTGTCAGGGTTGAAAAGACTGGCAATGATGAAATCGGAACTTTGGTAGATGAGTACAATAATATGCTTAAACTAATCCAAACACGTGAACATTCGCTGAATCAGCGTACAATCGAGCTTTCTGGCGCATTAGAAGACTTAAAGCGCACCCAGGGAAAACTTATAGAATCTGAAAAGATGGCTGCATTGGGCCAATTAATTGCAGGTGTTGCACACGAAGTTAATACGCCACTTGGCGCGATCAGGTCATCAGTTGGCAATATTAACAATTCAATCGGGACTATCCTTAACGATTTTCCAGATTTTATTCAAAAGATGCCAGTCAAACAACGGACTATGTTTTTCTCTCTTATTGAGACGGCATTAAAAAACCAACAGGTACTTACATCGAAAGAAGAAAGGCAATACAAACGAGGTTTGACTACTATTCTCGAAGATAATAATTTTTCCAATGCCAACAATATTGCCGATACCCTGGTCGATATGGGAATTTACGAACAAATAGAAGAATATATTCCTTTGTTCCAGAAAATGGATTCGGAAATCATTTTAAAAATGGCGTATAAACTAACAGGTTTGCAACGAAGTACACAAAATATTGCGACTGCTGCCGACAGGGCTTCGAAAGTTGTGTTCGCCTTAAAGAATTTTGCCCGGATCGAACCAAACAGGCGAAATGGTTAAAACAAACCTGATAGATGGAATTGAAACAGTGCTTACGCTATACCACAACCAATTAAAACAAGGCGTTGAAGTAATCAGAAATTTTAACGAAATCCCCCAAATAATGTGTTTCGCTGACGAGTTAAACCAGGTTTGGACTAACATTCTCCACAATGCCCTCCAGGCTATGCACCACAAAGGAAAACTTCAAATTGGCGTAAAGCTTTTGGACGGGTTTATTGTTACCGGTATTACAGATAGTGGAAGCGGGATTCCACCAGAGATAAAAGACAAAATATTCCAGCCTTTTTTTACAACAAAGCCAGCAGGAGAAGGCAGCGGACTTGGACTCGATATTGTGAAGCGCATTATTGATAAACATAAAGGTAAAATCGAAGTAGAAAGCGTCCCAGGAAAGACGACATTTAGTATTTATTTACCGGTGATTACGTAGTTTCAAAGACAAATTTTTAATTAAAAAAATAAATTTATTAAATGACGTCTGTTCGTGATAAGAAAAGAAGTTTAGGACTAAAGTCCAAAATATCAACTTGATGAATGATCCCAAACTTAAGCTTGGGGTTTGTGAAGAACAGTTAAAATTAGGTCTTTAGCATTTAATAAATTATCCTGAACTGACATTAAAATAAAAGCTTTAATACAATACGGATAAAAAATTATAAATATCTAAATAATTGCACTTTATATTAAATATTTTGTTTTTTTAACTTTTAGTTTATGGAGAAAAATGTTATTTTGTGTGTAGATGATGAAAAAATGATTTTAGACAGTCTTAAAACACAGTTAAAAGAACACTATGGGAATTCATTTTCATACGAGACAGACTGAAAACGTTAATGAAGCGCTTGAAGTTATCGATGAATTGATGGAGGAAGAAGTTAAAATTGTCATTATTGTTTCAGATTGGCTTATGCCAGGTATTAAAGGTGACGAATTTCTTATTGAGGTACATAAAAAATTTCCCGGTATTGTTAAAATTATGCTCACAGGACAAGCCGATTCGGTAGCAATAGAGCGTTCTAAAAAAGAAGCAAACCTGTTTAAATGTATTGCAAAACCTTGGACAGAAACTGAATTGATTGAAACAATTAATTCTGGTTTAATGAATAACGGTGACTCGAAATGAAAAGGGCATATATAATATGTGTAGACGATGAAAAAATGGTACTCGATAGTTTAAAAACCGAGTTGAAGGAATCATTTGGCGGTGATTATTCTATCGAAACTGCCGAAAACGGCGAAGAGGCAATTGAACTAGTCGAAGATCTCATGAACAATAAATTTGACATCCCTTTGATTATTTCAGATTACGTTATGCCAAATTTAAAAGGCGATGAACTGCTTACCAATATACATAAATTAACCCCAAAAACACTAACCGTATTATTGACCGGCCAGGCCACCATGGAAGGTGTTACAAATTCAATAAACCACGCCAACTTGTACCGATATATAGCTAAACCTTGGGAACCTAGAGATTTGGCACTTACTGTAAGCGAGGCAATAAAAAGTTTTTTTCAGGAAAAACAACTCGAAGAACAGAACCGGCAATTACGTGAGCTCAACAACGAACTCGAAATTAAAGTCCAGCAGCGTACAGTTGAAATCGTTCATAAAAACGATATCCTCGAAAAGCAAAGAAACGAACTCTTCCAGATAAATGTAAACCTTACGGCAAGCATTAATTATGCAAAAAGGATTCAACAGGCATTGCTCCCATCGAGGGAAGCATTTAGTTCTTTATTCCCGGATTCATTTATTTTTTACAGGCCAAAAGATATTGTAAGTGGAGATTTTTATTGGGTCAATTATGTAAAGTACTTTGTCGATTCAATAAATGATACAATTACAGAATCGGTTATTGTCGTTGCAGATTGTACCGGCCACGGTGTACCCGGTGCATTTATGAGCATGCTTGGGCTCTCGTTCCTTTCAGAAATTATAAAAACTGACATAACTTCTGGTTCACTTCTGCAACCTGCAACTGTTTTAGACCACTTAAAAGAAAAAGTTAAATCTTCTTTGAAACAGACCGGAAAAGATAACGAAAATAAGGATGGAATGGACATTTCCCTTTGCATAATAAATAATGATTATACAAGATTAAGGTATGCCGGGGCATTCAATCCATTATTTGTTTTTAGGGAAAATGCTGCAATTAATGATCATGATTTAATAGAACTAAAGGCTGATCGGATGCCAATTGGCATTTATTACAACGAAAAAGGCAATTTTACCAATCATGAAATAGATATTCAAAAAGGAGATAAAATTTACCTTTTTTCTGATGGTTATATAGATCAGTTTGGTGGTAAGAACGGTGAAAAATATAAGATTAAACAGTTCAGGAGTTATCTGCAGTCAATTTGTAAAACACCATTTGCAAAACAACGGGATATGCTTAAAGATAATTTCAATAACTGGAAGGATGACTTTGAACAAATTGACGATGTTACAGTACTTGGTTTTGCAGTCTGAGGTGTTATAATGAATTTATTTTGTGCCAATTTTATATTACAAAATCATCTCGGATATTATTCTATCCGAAATAAACCATCCTTTCAAAGTCATTATAGCTTTTTCATTTTCAAAAAATACGTGGCCTGATTCAGAATATTTTTTTAGAATTTTGAAAATATACTTATAATTTTCATCACCAAATGTATCATGAAAATAGTGCAAATCCATTCCCCAATTTGTTCTCAACGATGTCAGGGTATATTCATTTAATTTGTCCTTCATTCTAAGTTCTTCCAAATCAAATAGTTTCTCCGGATTATTTATACATCTTATATATTTTTCTACACTTGAAATATTCCAGCGACGGATTTTTCTGTTGTAAGAATGGGCTGATGGCCCTAAACCTAAATATTTTGATCCATTCCAATAATTCGAATTATGATTTGAATAGTTTCCTGGTTTTGCAAAATTTGAAATCTCGTAATGCACAAACCCGTTTAATGTGGCAATTTCATGGAGTAATTCGAATTGGTTCAAGCTTTCTTCTTCATTTGCTGTTGATATCCTGCCACTTTTTTCCAATTTGTAAAAAACAGTTCCTTCTTCTATTGTCAGATGATAAGCAGATAGATGCTTTATTGGAAATGAAAAAGTTTTAGTCAATGTTTCTCTCCAATTTTCAATTGACATCCCAGGCAAACCATAGATAAGATCAATGCTAATATTTGAAAAACCTGCTTTAATTGCATTTGAAATACTTTCGTTTGCCATGGCTGCATCGTGCCGACGATTCATAAATTTAAGCTGTTCATTATCGAATGACTGCACTCCAATGCTCAATCTGTTTGCACCAAATTCAAGAAGCATTTTACAATACTTAACTGTAACATCATCTGGATTTACTTCGAAAGTAATTTCAATATCTTCAGAAAAATGAAAATTGTTTTTTAATTCAGCGAAGATTTCTTTTAAAGTATTTTGGTTAAGCAATGAAGGGGTTCCACCACCAAAATAAAGTGTGCCTATGGTACTTTTATCTTGATCGGAAATTGAAGATTGTGTAAGAATATTTAATGGTTCTTGTAAACTGTTTCTAAAAAAGTTTTTGTTTTGGGCAATTTCAGAAATTAGAGAATTTTTAAACCCATCAGCTAATTTTAAATTTACAGATGAATAGAAATCACAATAATGACAACGTTTTTTACAAAACGGAACATGTATATAGATTCCAGCCAATTCCAGTTAAATGATAATTCTATTTTCGTTTTTTCTAATACTATCGGCCAATTCGTAAATATTTAATTTTATAAAAAGACGTTTTGCTTCTTCGCGTATTGGAGCATACGTATCGTGAATAGGGCAATTTGCCTGCTCTTTGGTACAGCTTTGCAAACCAATTATACATGCGTTAAACCTATCCTCTCCGTCGATGACATCGACTATGTCCATCAAAGTTATTTTTTTAGGAGGTTTACCAAGACTGGATCCTCCATTTGGTCCTTTAGTCGATGATAAAATTTTATTTTTGGCAAGTACTTGCATTATCTTACCTAAAAACGGTGCAGGAATTACAAGATCTTCTGCAATTTTTTTGATACCAATTTTTTCTCCGTCTACAGAGTTTAAAGCCAGATAAATAACTGATCTGATCGCGTATTTACAAGTATTCGATAGCATAATATTTTATTTAATGGGTATTTTATTGATCCTTACTAAATGACGTCCTCCATCGAAATCTGTTGAGAGAAATATTTTAATAATTTCTTTGGCTTCTTTAACCGAAATAAACCTTGCCGGTAATGAACAAATATTGGCATCGTTGTGTGCGCGTGCAAGCTTTGCAATTTCTTTGTTCCAACACAAACCAGCCCTGATTCCCTGGTGTTTGTTTACAGTAATATTTATTCCATTTCCACTGCCGCACATTGAAATCCCATAATCAACTTCTCCTTTTTCAACCGAGTACGCCAATGGGTGCCCATAATCTGCATAATCGCAGCTTTCAGAGGAATTTGAACCAAAATCAATAGCTTCATAGCCATTTTCTATGAGCCATTTTTTAATAATTTGTTTCAATTCAAAACCTGCATGATCGTTAGCAATTCCAAGTTTAACCATATTAGAAAACAAATGCTTGTAAATTTGCGCTTTTATAACAATTCAAAAGTAATGATTTTGTGAATAAAATAAGATATTTATATCTCATTTACTTTTTTCAAAATAAAATTTGTCAGTAAATAATGAAAATTTCACTAAATATTGTTGAAAAGTCTTCAATAAAATCTCATTCAATTTCTTTTTATTGCATGTCATTTATATTCTATTACTCAAAATATTTACAAATCCAAAAAAAGTAGTTAGCTCAAACCTTTATTTTGTGAAACAGATATTAACTGAATATAAAACTAATAATATGGGTTTTAAAATTAAATATTTGAAATCAACATGTGTTCATTAAAATCAGGGAGTTGCTGGTTTTCTTAAACATAAGTGTTTTATACTTGTTGATAAATTGTTATCATGTAATTATAATTGAATTTTGCAATAGAATTAAATAAAAATTTTAAACACAATTAACAGCATATTATCATCATCATTAAAATATTTAAATTTTTTTTTTATTAATGAATATATACGGAAAAAAGTTGAAAACTAAATTTAGAAATTGAATTATTCTTTTGGGTTATATTGTAATTTTAAAAAATATTATGACAAAGGATTTACTGATAGATGAAATTAATAAATTAAAGAAACAGAAGAATGCTGTTATCCTCGCACATTATTACCAGGAAGGAGAAGTACAGGACATTGCTGATTTAGTTGGCGATAGTCTTGCACTTGCGCAAGGTGCATATATGACTAAGAAAGACATAATTGTTTTCGCTGGTGTTCATTTTATGGCTGAAACTGCAAAAATAATTAATCCTGAAAAAAAAGTTTTGTTGCCTGATTTAATGGCTGGTTGTTCTCTTGCAGATTCATGTCCTGCAGATATGTTTAAAGAATTCATTGCGATGTATCCTGGGGCTGTTGTTATTTCATATATAAATACTACTGCTGAAATTAAGGCTTTATCCGATATTATTTGCACTTCATCCAATGCATTAGAAATTGTTAAAAGTGTAGGTAAAGAAAAAAAAATAATTTTTGCACCTGACAAAAATTTAGGTAATTATATTAGTAGCATTACTGAAAGGGAAATGATAATTTGGGATGGTGCTTGTCATGTTCATGAAGAATTTTCTTTGGAAAAAATTTTAGAAATAAAAAAGTGTTTTCCGGAAGCTAAAATTATTGCACATCCTGAATGTAGAAAGCATATTTTATTAGTTTCAGATTTTATTGGATCAACTTCAGCATTGCTTAAATTTGTCAAAAAGGATAAAAATAAGATTTATATTATTGCTACTGAACCTGGAATAATACATCAAATGCAAAAAGAAAATATTGATAAAATATTTATACCTGCCCCACCAATTGATTCAACGTGTGGTTGCAATGATTGTAAATTTATGAAACTTATTACATTGAAAAAAATATATAATTGTTTATTAAATGAGGCTCCTGAAATATTAATTAAGGAAGAATTAAGGAAAAAGGCAGAAAGTTCTATTTTAAGAATGTTGGAAATATCAGCTCAATGAAAAAATAAAAATTTGGATAATACTTTTGATATACAAAAAGAAAAAGTTTTTAGGGATTCTGATTATGAAAATAAAATCAGACCTATTGAATTTCGTGATTTTAAAGGTCAGGAAAAAATTATTGAAAATTTAATAGTTTTTGTTCAGGCGGCAATATTAAGAGGCGATACGCTTGATCATGTTTTATTACATGGCTCATCCGGGATTAGGTAAAACTACATTAGCAAATATTATAGCTAAAGAATTAAAAGTTAATTTAAAAATTACTTCTGGTCCGGTTTTAGATAAACCTGGTGATTTAGCTGGTATTTTAACGAGTTTAGAAAAAGGTGATGTTTTATTTATAGACGAAATTCACCGTTTGTCACCAATAGTTGAGGAATACCTTTATTCGGCGATGGAAGATTACATTATTGATATAATGATTGATAAAGGAGCTAGTGCAAGGACAATTCAAATAACTTTAAACCCTTTTACTTTAATTGGGGCTACAACACGTGCAGGTTTATTGACAAGTCCTTTGCGTGCAAGGTTTGGAATTTCTTTACACTTAGATTATTATTCTGCGGCTATTTTAAATGATATTGTTATACGTTCGTCAAAAATTTTGAAAATCTGTATTGATAAACAGTCTTCACTTGAAATTTCTTCAAGAAGTCGTGGTACGCCTCGTATTGCAAATGCATTGCTTAGGCGTGTACGCGATTTTGCGCAAATTAAAGGAAATGGAAATATAGATTTAGAAATTACTCAATACGCTCTTAATGCTTTAAATATCGATAAAAATGGATTGGATGATATAGATACAAAATTGCTTCGTTCCATTATTGAAAAGTTTAACGGTGGACCGGTTGGTTTGAATACTATTTCTACATTGGTAGGAGAGGACCCGGGAACAATTGAAGAAGTTTATGAACCATTTCTGTTAAAAGAAGGATATATTAAAAGAACTCCCAGGGGACGTGAAGTTACTGAAAGGGCTTATACTGCTTTGGGTGTAATTAGAGATTTAAATTCACAGGGAAAATTATTTTAAAATGCAAAGCGAAATAAATGTTAGATGGGATGAAAAAATGGCTTTTACTGCTGAAGTAGGTAAATTTAAAATTCTTCTTGATGCAGCTGAAGAAGTTGGAGGTGAAAATAAAGGCCAGCTCGTCCAAAACCTTTATTATTAGTGTCTTTGGCTGGTTGTACTGGAATGGACGTAATTTCAATCCTTGAAAAGATGAAGGTTAAATTAAAATCCTTCAATATTAAGGTTGTGGGAGATATAAATGAAGAGCACCCTAAAAAATTCAATGCAATTAAAATAATTTATGAATTTTCGGGTGATAACCTTAATTTGGAAAAGCTTAAAAAAGCGGTTAAGCTATCTGAAGAAAAATATTGTGGTGTACTTGCTACACTTAGAGGTTCAGTAAAACTTGATTTTGAAATTAAAATTCTTTGAAAGAATAATTGGTTTCAAATAAATTGATTTAAGAATCGTACATCATTTTCAAAATACAATCTCAAATCTTTAACAGAATATTTTAACATTGCAGTTCTTTCAATTCCCATACCAAAAGCGAAACCTGAATATTCTTTAGGATCAATATTACAATTTTCTAGTACTTTAGGATCGACCATTCCACAACCTAAAACTTCTAACCAACCAGTATATTTACAAACATTACAACCAACCCCTTTACAGATTTTGCATGAAACATCCATTTCTGCCGAAGGTTCTGTGAAAGGAAAAAAAGAGGGTCGCAAGCGGATTTTTGTTTCTTCTCCAAACATTTCCTTAGCAAAGAAAAGAAGTGTTTGTTTTAAATCAGCAAAGGAGACATTTTTATCTATATACAAACCTTCTATTTGATGAAAGATGCAATGTGCGCGAGCTGAAATTGCCTCATTTCTGAATACCCTTCCTGGCATTATAATTCGAAGGGGTGGCCTTAACGATTCCATGGCCCTAATTTGTACAGATGATGTATGTGTTCGAAGAAGAATATCTTGTGTTTTTTCAAAGAAGAATGTATCTTGCATGTCTCTTGCAGGATGATCAAAAGGAAAGTTTAAAGCCGAAAATACATGCCAATCGTCTTCAATTTCTGGTCCTTCAGAAATTGAAAAGCCAAGTTTTAAGAATATTTCGCAAAGTTCATTTTTTACTTTTGAGATCGGGTGTCTTGCACCAATTGCTATAGAATTACCTGGCAATGTTAAATCTATTGATGTTGGCTTTGGTTCTTTTTTATTAAATTTTTTCTGAAATTCTTGTAATTTGTTTTCAAAAATGTTTTTAAGATCATTGATCAATTTTCCGTATTCACGTTTTTGTTCATTGGGAATTGTTTTCAATTCTTCATATAGCGAAGAAAAAATTCCTTTTTTACTTAAATATTTAACTCGAAAAATTTCAAATTGTTCATTATTTTCCGGAGAAAAATTTTGAATTTCAGATAAATAAGCTGTAACTTTTTCTTTCATAAAAAGAGCTTTTGTTTATAGCAAAAATAGTCATTAATAGTATTTTAAAAATATAAATATGAAAATTGCGATTGCCGGCCATAATGGCTTCCTTGGAAACTTAACAAAAACCTACTTTAAAAAGTTCGGCCATTCGATAATTTTAATTTCTAAAAATGATTTTAAAAAGAAAAATATTTTAGATAACAAAATTAGTAATGCTGATGTTATAATAAACTTTTGTGGAGCCAGAATTGATAAACGATGGTCTGATAGATACAAGGATGAGCTTATAAATAGCAGGGTTCTAACAACAAAAGCAATATTGGATTCTATTAAGAACTCGAATGAAACTGGAAAATATTTACTAAATGCTTCGGCAATTGGAATCTATAGTGAAGAAGGTGTTCATACTGAGAGTAGTAATTTATTTGAAAATAATTTTTTAAGTAAAGTTGTTACAAAATGGGAAAGTCAAATAGGAAATCAAATTGAATTTAAGAACTACTGTATTATTCGTTTGGGAATTGTTATTGATAATAGATGCAGATTTTTAAAAAATATTACAAAATTTTATAAGTTTAAAATTTCAGTTTATTTAGGAAATAAAAAAAATAGGTTTTGTTTTATTGATTCTTATGATTTTTTACATGCACTTGAATTTGTAATTGACAAGAAATTAACAGGAGTTTGCAATTTTGTTTCTCCTATGAGTTGTACAAATTATGAAGTTGCTTTGTTATTAAAGAAAATATTCAACGCCTGGGTTGTCATTAAAATTCCAAATTTTATTTTAAAAATTTTGTTTGGTGAAAATTATTATGTTTTAACCCATACCCCGGCAGTTGTTCCTGAAAAATTGTTAAATAATGGTTTTGTTTTTAAGTTTAGCAATATAAAAGATTCATTAAATTCTAAATTCGTAAAAAAATTATAATTTAATTTGTTAGATGAAAATTAAAATTATTAATAAATCAAAACATTCACTGCCAGAATATCAAACTGAATTCAGTGCCGGAATAGATTTAAAAGCAAATATTGATACTCCTGTTTTATTAAAATCTTTAGAACATGCTTTAATACCTACTGGAATTTATATAGAATTACCTATTGGTTGTGAAGCACAAATACGTCCAAGAAGTGGATTAGCTGCGAAATTTGGAATAACAGTTTTAAATTCTCCTGGAACTATTGATGCTGATTACAGAGGAGAAATCAAGGTAATTTTAGTAAACCTTTCAAATATTGACTTTTTAGTAAATGATGGTGAAAGAATCTGCCAGATGATAGTTGCAAAGCATGAAAGAATTGAATGGGTTGAAGCTACATCATTAAATGAAACAAGTAGAGGACATGGTGGTTTTGGACACACAGGAAAATAATTTGTATGAAAAATTTTATTTTTATTTTTTTCGCGTTTTTCACGTTTTATAAAATTGATGGACAATCTATTAAATCTGATAAAAACGATTTAAAGTATGCTTTTATCGAAGCTATTAAAAGTAAAGAATTTGGCAATCTGGGACAATCTGCATTCCTATTACAAAAATATATTGAAAATGATTCTACCTGTGGTGCTTGCTATTATGAACTTTCAATTCTATATTTTTATTCTAAGGATATTAAGGATGCATTGAGATGCGCTGAAAAAGCTGTTTATTTTGATAATTTAAATTATTGGTATTTGAAAAACTTAGCTGAGATTCAAACTTCTTATGAAAAATTTATTGATGCGGAAAGAACTTATAATATATTATTACAAAAAAATTTGAGTAAGCTTGAAGATGATTATAACTATGCTTTAGTTCTTTTTAAATTGAACAAAGCTAAAGAAGCACTTAAAATTTTAAATAAAATTGAAAATGAAAACGGAGTTTCGGAGATTGTTTCATTGGCAAAATATAAATATTTTTTAAGTACAGGAGATTTGAATAAAGCCGAAAATGAAATTAGAAAATTATTAAAAATAGATTATGATAATCTTAGTTTATATGGAATGCTCGCTGAATTATATGCAATTCAGAAAAAAGATAAGGAATCATTGTTTAATTATCATTTATTATTAATGTCAGATTCATTAAATATTCCTGCGCTTACATCTTTAGGACGTTTCTATTTTTCGAGGAATGACACTATAAATTCTTTAAAAACATTCAATTTAATTTTTAAAAACAATAATATTTCATTATCTAATAAAATTGATGCTTTCATTGATTTTAATAAAAATTCTGATAATTATTATTTAGAAAATATTTATTTAAAAGATGTTATAGAATTTATGTTGGCTTTTTATCCAAACAATATTAAAGTTTTAGAAGTTGCCTGTGATTATTATGAACATATTAAAGAAATAAATAAATCTATCTCAAATTGTAAAATACTTACGAACCTTGTCAAAAAGGAACCTACTTATTGGGAACGATTATTTTATTATTACAATTCATTAGAGAATTATAATGAAATATTAAGTATATCAGATTCTGTTTTATATAAATTTAGTGACAGGCCATTTCTTTATTTTATTACTGGTTTGGCAAATTATCAAAATAATAAAATCGAGTCTTCTGTTCCATATTTTTTAAAAGGATTTAAATTATCTTCTGGAAATGAATTTTTACATGAACAATTTGTTTTATTTCTTTCTGAAGCATATTATAAATTAGAAAAAAAGGATTCTTCATATTATTATTTTGAATTAGGGCTAAGTGCTGATAAAAAAAATTATGCATTGATGAATAATTATGCATTTTATCTTGCTGAAAATAATGAAAATTTGGAAAAAGCGCTTAATTTGTCATTGGAGACAATTGAAAAGGAACCTGAAAATGCTACTTATCTTGATACCTATGCATGGGTTTTGTATAAGCAAAAAGTGTATAAAAGTGCATATAAGTTTATTAAGTTAGCTTTTAAATTTGGTGATAAAAAGAATCCAGATATTTTGGAACATTATGGAGATATTTGCTATTGTTTAGGTAAGAAAAATGATGCAATAGAAAAATGGAAAAAGTCTGTTTTATTAGGTGGTGATAAGAATAGGATAGAAAAGAAAATAGGTTATTTCAAATGCGATTAAAAAATTATCTGTTTTATGTAATTATTTTAACTGCTTTAATATTTAGTTGTTCGATAAATAAAAAGATTTCGTCAATTTCTAAATATAAAGGCCAAGTTGAAATAAAAAATTCAAATGATTTAAAATTCAAATATTATTTAATTGTTGATAGTTTTTGCAATTTAAGGTTCAAAATTTATGACTTATCTGGAATTAAAATTTCTGAATTTATATTAAACAATGATTCGATCAATATAAATTATATTATTGATAATTCATATAAAAGCTATATACTTGAAATTTTTAATAAGTTCAACAGGGAAAAATGCCTGAAAGAAATAATTTATGATATTTTTAATTTTGGCATTTTTTCTGATAGTGTTAATTTCAACAAAAAGATACATTGTTATAACAGGAATATAGTTACCAGTGAAAATATTAGAGTTTACGAAATAAATGATTTAAAATTCAATAAAGTTTTTAGTATTACTGCAATGGATTTTTATAATAAAGATTTTGTGATATTACTGAATAGTGGGATTAAAGTTAAATTGAAAATATTTGATTAGTGAGATACTTTCGGCTTCATATTATAATTTTATTAGTATTAATTTTTGCTCAGGAAAATTCTAATTCCGTAGTTCAGAAGCGCACTGATCTGGAAAAGATCAGAAAAGAAAAGTTAAAAGAAATTGAAAATATTGAAAATTTAATTTCAGATACTAAAAAAGGTAAAGATTATAGTCTCAACAAAATTAATTTGCTTAACAGAAAAATTTCTATACGAAATGAAATAATAGAAAATTTAAATAATTCAATTGATGAAATTGGGGCAAAGATTAATCTTTTATCAATAGATATTTCGTCACGTAACATTGAAATTCAAAATTTTAAAGAAGAATACAGAAAAATTATATATGTAAGTTATTATCGTTTAAAAAATTTCAATCAACTTATTTTTATTTTGTCTTCAAATAGTGTAAATCAGGCATATCGTAGGTTGTATTATTTACGCCAATATGCTGTACATAGAAAAAATTTACTTATTAGGATAAATAACGAAATAATATATTCTGAAAATAATATTTCTGATTTAAAATTACAAAAGGATATGAAGGTTTCTTTACTAAGCGAAAAAGAAAAAGAAACTGAAAAACTTCAGGATGATAATAAAATTCAAAAGAATTTAATTGCAGAGTACAACAAAAAAGAGGTTAATTTAAAACATGATTTAAAGGAATTACAAGAAGCAACAAAGCGTATTGAGCTGGAGATTGAAAAAATAATAAAAGAAGAGGCTTTAGCAAAACCAAAAAAAAGTAAAAAAGCATCAAATGATGATTTAAAGTTGTCAAAAAATTTTTCTTTAAACAAGGGTAAATTTCCGTGGCCAGTAGAAAATGGAACTGTAATTTCTTTTTTTGGTGAACATCCGCATCCTGTTTTTAAAGGAATTATGATAAAAAATGACGGAATAGATATTTCAACGGCTTGTAATTCTTCAGTAAGATGTATCTTTGATGGTGTAATTTCGAAGATTTTTGCAATAAAAGGGGCAAATTTTGCTGTAATTATTCGTCATGGTAATTTTTTATCTGTTTATCAAAACTTACAAGTTGTTAGTATAAAAATTGGTGAGCAGGTTAAAACAAAACAGGCTATTGGAACCTCATATTGCGATAATTCAAATAATATTTCTACAGTTCATTTTGGATTATGGCAAGAGCTTACAAAACTGAACCCAATGGAATGGTTGTCGAATAAGAATTAATACTTATGTATAATTTTAAAAAATTTGATTATATTTATTCATAAAAATGATAATTTTGGTAACTTATTAGAAATTTGAAAGTATAAAGCCTTACTCATTTGTTAATTGTGCAATAAATGGAAAAACAAATATTAGTCCCATCAAAAATAGAGAACTTGAGAAAAGTTGAGAAATTTGTGGATGAAATTTCTTCTGAATGCAAATTAAATTCTGAACTTTATGGAAATATTTTAATTGCTACATTAGAAGCTTCTAATAATGCAATAGTTCATGGAAATAAATTAAATGAAAATATTGATGTTAAAATAAGTGCATCATTGAAAGATAATGTTTTATTTATTTCTATTGAAGATACAGGTAAGGGTTTTGACTACAAACATATTCCCGATCCTACAGCACCTGAAAATATCGAAAACGTTAGTGGTCGGGGTGTATTCCTGATGGAAAAGTTATCAGATAAATTAGTTTTTAAAAACAATGGCAGCATTGTTGAACTTTATTTTAATATAAAGTAATTGGAAATTAATTTCTTTTTTTCTGAGTTTAATATTTTTCATCTTAATAAAAAAAAACTTCGTAATAATTTTATTAAAATTGCTCTTTTTGAAGGTTATTCAATAAATGTTTTGAATATTATACTTACGAATGACAAGAAAATTTTACTACTTAACAAAAAATTTCTTTTTCATAATTACCCTACTGATATAATTACTTTTAATTATTGTAAGAATTTTTCTTTATCAGCTGATATTTATATTAGTGTTGATACTATTTTTTACAATTCTAAAAAATTTAATGTTAGCTTTCAAACTGAGCTATTTAGAGTTTTAATACATGGTATTTTGCATTTAATGAAATTTAATGACAAATTATATTATGAAAGAAAAATTATGCGAATTAAAGAAGATTTCTATTTGCGATTGTTTAAGAGGTAAATAGTTAGTTTTTATATGTTTCAAAAATATGATATTGTTGTTGTTGGAGCTGGGCATGCAGGATGTGAGGCTGCTTCTTCTGCTGCAACTATGGGTTCGAAGGTTTTGTTAATAACAATGGACATGACAAAAATTGCACAAATGTCATGTAACCCTGCAATTGGTGGAATTGCAAAAGGTCAGATAGTTCGCGAAATTGATGCTTTGGGTGGATTTTCAGGTATTGTTGCTGATAAAACCATAATTCAATTTCGAATGTTAAATATCTCTAAAGGTCCGGCAATGTGGAGTCCACGTGCACAATGTGATAGAACAGATTTTTCAATTGAATGGAGAAAAATTTTAGAAAGTAATCAAAATATTGATTTTTGGCAGGATACAGTTGTTAATTTAATAATTGAAAATAATAGAGTTATTGGTGTAAGAACAAATCTTGGAGTAGAATTTGAATCAAAAGCTGTAATAATTACTAGTGGTACATTTCAAAATGGTTTAATTCATGTTGGCCGTAAAAATTTTGAAGGTGGAAGAATTTCTGAACAATCAAGTAAAGGTATTTCTCAACAACTTTCAGAATTAGGTTTTGAAGTTGGGCGTATGAAAACTGGTACTCCTGCTCGAATTGATGGTAGGTCAGTTGATTTTTCAATTTTAGAGGAACAAAAAAGTGATGAGAAAGGAAATTTTAGTTTTCTAAATAATAGTTTTCTAAGAAACCCTAAATTAAGTTGTTATATTACTTATACTAATGAAAAAGTTCATAATATTTTGGCTACTGGGTTTAAAGATTCCCCACTTTATACTGGAATTATTAAAGGTGTTGGACCTAGGTATTGTCCAAGTATTGAAGATAAAATTGTTACATTTCATTCAAAAAATAGTCATCAGTTATTCCTTGAACCTGAAGGTAAAACTACTATTGAATTTTATTTGAATGGTTTTTCATCATCACTACCTTTCGATATCCAATACAAAGCTTTAAAAGAAATTAAAGGTTTAGAAAATGTAAAAATATTTCGCCCTGGGTATGCTATTGAATATGATTATTATCCTCCTACACAATTGAATCATACTTTAGAAACAAAAAAAGTTGAAGGTCTTTATTTTGCAGGTCAAATAAATGGTACAACTGGATATGAAGAAGCGGCGGCACAAGGACTAATGGCAGGAATTAATGCTCACTTAAAAACTAATGGAGAAAGTGAAATGGTTCTTAATCGAGATGAAGCATATATTGGTGTTTTAATTGATGATTTAGTCTCAAAAGGTGTTGATGAACCTTATCGAATGTTTACTTCACGTGCTGAATTTCGAATTTTGCTTCGTCAGGATAATGCTGATGAAAGGTTGACAGAAAAAGCTTATAAAATTGGATTAGCATCTGCTGACAGATACAATAAATATATTTCTAAACTTGAAACAAAAAACAAATTATTAAAATTCTTGAGTTCGTTTAGTGTTAAACCCGAAGAGATAAATAATTTTCTTATTAAAAATCATACTTCTGAGATTTCTCAATCACAGAAAGTTATTGATTTAATTTCACGGCCTCAAATTTATTTAAAAGATATTGTTAAATTTTTAGAATTTAAAGAGAAATTAATTAATAATATTTTTGATGATGATATTTTAGATTCATTAGATATTCAAATAAAGTATAGCGGATATATTGAGAAAGAAAAAAGTTTAGCAGATAAAGCTAAAAAACTTGAAAATATTATTATTCCAAATAATTTTGATTATTCAAAAATAAATTCTTTATCAACTGAAGCAAAAATTAAATTAAAAAAAATTATGCCTTCAAATATTGGTCAAGCTGCAAGAATACCCGGAGTTTCTCCATCGGATATTAATGTTTTATTAATATATATGGGTAGATAAATATAAATTTTAAAATTTGTTCCACGTGGAACAATTACTTCAAACATTTTTCTGAAGTTCACATAACATCAACAGTTCAAAGATAATTTCTTAAACTTTGGCACAAAATAGCAATTTACTTCCATATTTCCATATTTAAGATTAGTCCATTAAAATTTTACTTACAAATGCAATTCAAGAGAATATATTTATTAAAACCTTGAAAATTTTCTAATTAATTCCTTGTTAACTATTACGTTTTTTCCTTATATTAACTGATTATTATGGGATATTAATTGGTAAAAAAATATTTTTTTTGAAAGCATTAAAATATTTTTTTAAATATCCATATCTATCAAGTATGTATAAATTAGGTATTTATAGAAAATGTTTCACTTAAAGTCTCACAATGAAGATAGCGCAAATCTCACAAAAGCACATTTTTATTATTTAATCAAACTTTGCGTTGTCCTTTGAGATAATTAGCGTGAAAGTTTTAATTCTTTATTTTTTATAATTTTAGTTCAACTTAAATATATCTTAATAGTTATTAGATTTTAAACTATTTCTAAGAATATTTTAATAGCAAAAACTACAAAATCAAATTTCAAATTATTAATTGATGAAAGAGAAATTGAAAAATGAAGTTGAAAACAGATTGAAAGATATTCTGGATAGGCTACCAAATAGCCCTGGCGTTTATCAATTTTTTAATAATGCTAGCGAAATTATTTATGTTGGTAAAGCAAAAAATTTAAAAAAAAGAGTTTCATCATATTTTTTAAATAGGAGAGACGAAAACAAGAAACTAAATATTCTTGTTCGAAAAATATTTGATATTCGCTTTATCATTGTAAGCAGCGAATCTGATGCCCTTTTACTTGAAAATAATCTGATAAAAAAGTTTCAACCAAGATATAATATTTTATTAAAAGATGATAAGACTTTTCCTTGGATATGTATAAAGAATGAAAGGTTTCCAAGAGTGATTATTACCAGAAATTATTTAAAGGATGGATCTGAATATTTTGGTTCATATACATCAATTGTTGTAGTTAAAACAATTTTGGATTTAGTCACAAAGCTTTATCCACTACGAACATGTAATTATGATTTAACGGAAGGGAAAATTTCTGAAAACAAATTTAAACCATGTCTGGAATATCATGTTGGCAATTGCAAAGCTCCTTGTATTGCAAAACAAACAATTGATGAATATATTAAAAATATTAATGTTATTAAGGAAATTCTTAAAGGAAATTTAAATGGTATAATTAAATATCTTAAAGATTTAATGAACCTATATGCTACTGAGCTTGACTATGAAAATGCCAGTTTAATTAAAGAAAAAATTGATATTATTTCTAATTTCCAAAGTAAATCTACAATTGTAAATAATAATATTAATAATGTAGATGTTTTCAGTATCATTAATATCAAAGATGATGTATGTGTTAATTTTTTGAGAGTTGCCAGTGGAGCCATAATTCAGGTTCATTCTGTGATTATGAAAAGAACTTTGAATGAACCATTAAAAGAAATATTGTCAACTACTATTACTGATATAAGACAAAAAATGCTTAGTAATTCTTCAGAGATTATTCTTTCATTGGTTCCAGATATTAAAATTCCTGAAATTAAATATACAATTCCGAAACAGGGCGATAAACTTAAACTATTGGAACTTTCTGCACGAAATGCCCAAATGTTTTTAAATGAAAAACTTAAATTAACAGTTTCTAAAACAGAAAAGTTTAAAAGTAAAAAAGAAAGTAAAATGGAACAAATGAAATTAGACCTTCAACTTTCAGTTATTCCTAATTATATCGAATGTTTTGATAACTCGAATATTCAGGGAACAAACCCGGTTGCTGCCTGTGTTGTTTTTAGGTTTGGGCTTCCTTCAAAAAATGAATACAGGCATTTCAATATAAAAACAGTTGAAGGTCCGGATGATTTTGCAAGTATGCGTGAGATAATTTTCAGAAGATATAAAAGGTTGATCGATGAAAAAAAGAACTTACCTGACCTTATTGTTATCGATGGAGGAAAAGGTCAATTAAATGCTGCTATAGAAAGTTTAAAGAAATTAAATATTTCTGAAAAAGTTGCAATTATCGGAATAGCTAAAAAACTGGAAGAAATATTTTATCCAAATGATCCAGTGCCTTTGTATATTGATAAAAATTCACCTTCACTTAAGATAATTCAAAACCTGAGAAATGAAGCACATAGATTTGGTATTACATTTCACAGACAAAAGCGTTCAGCAGATATGATAAGATCTGAATTCGATATTATTCCGGGAATAGGGGAGAAAACAAAAGATGAGCTTTTCAGGAAGTTTAAATCCATTGATAATATAAAATCAAAACCAATAGATGAAATTGCAGAAATTATTGGAAAATCAAAAGCAATAAAAGTTTTTGAATATTTTAATAGTTTTCAACATACAAATCAATGAATTAGATTGTTTTTTCTCTTTATTCTTTATTAGTAACAAATCATTTATTTCTGTCAATTACGTATTCAACCAAAAGTTTTAAAGATTTTTTCGCTTCATTATCAGAGAATTCGTCTAATATATTTAAAGCTTTGTTTTTATATTCCATTAAAAAATTTTCAGATTCGGTTAACCCGTTGTTTTGTAAAACAAACTGAACAATTTCATTAATTTTTGCAGTTGAATTTTCATTTTTGTTTACAAGCCTGACAATATATATTTTTTCTTTTTCAGAAGCGTTTTTAAGCGCAAGGATTAATGGCAATGTAAATTTCTTTTCTTTTATATCATTACCAATTGGTTTACCAATTATACCTTTGGCCTGATAATCGAACATATCATCTTTTATCTGGAAAGCAATCCCGGTATAAGTACCAAACATTTTCATTTTCTTTAAAACCTCAATATTATCTGTAACCGATTGTGCACCACATGTTGTGCAGGAAGCAATTAATGACGCTGTCTTCTTTTGGATTATATCGAAATAATTTTCGATATCAATAATAGATTTTTTGGATGATTGAATTTGCAAAAGTTCTCCTTCACTCATTTCTTTTACAGCTTCAGAAACTGTTTCTAAAAGTTTATATTCGTTGTCTCTTACAGCGACCAACAAACCTCTTGACAAGAAAAAATCGCCAACCAAAACCGCTATTTTTGATTTCCATATTGCATTAATTGAAAAATGATTACGCCGTTCATAGGATTCATCTACTACATCATCGTGCAAAAGTGTCGCGGTATGTAACAATTCAATAAGCGTTGCTGCAGTGTATGTTGACTTATTTATGTTACCAACTAATTTTGCAGATAAAAACAAGAACAATGGGCGTATTTGTTTTCCTTTATGACGCAAAATGTAATTTGTAATAATTTCTAAAAGAGGAACTTTACTTATAATACTATTTCGAAAATGCTTTTCGAATTCTTCTATTTCAGCTTCAACAGGCTTTTTTATTAATGACAAATCATTCATTCGTTCATTTTTATTGAAGCAAATATAACCAAATACAAGCTAATGGCAACCAAATTGAAATTGATAACCACAGTACAAAAACATTTTCGTGGAACTGATCACTTTTGACTACGTGAAATATTAAATTGTTATTACTGTGTTAGCTTAAGCCAATTATTTTGCAAGTACGTTTCGACTCCACTCAACGTACACTTTATACTAAGATGAACACTGAACAGGGCCGAAGGGTTTTTCGTTAAGTCAACGACATTGAATCGATATTCTTAAATACATTGGCTCTTGAATATATTGAAAAATCAGCAAATTTGCATTTAATAAGGATATTTTAATGAAAGCATAACTCACATGAACTTATTTTTATCTTTGTTAAAGGTTTATTTTTTTATTTTTCAATATTATTAAATTTTTTGCCATGAGTGAAAAACGTCTTTTCCTGATTGATTCTTATGCAATGATATATCGCTCATATTATGCATTTATTAATACACCGATGTATAGTTCGAAAGGCGTCAATACTTCGACAGTTTTTGGGTTTCTATTGGCATTGGATGAAATTTTAAAAAAACAAAAACCAACACATATCGCTGCTGCTTTTGATTCTTCAAAACCCACTTTCAGGCACGAAATGTATCCGCAATATAAGGCTAATCGTCAGGCTTCTCCTGAAGAAATCCACAATTCAATTCCTATAATCCAGAAAATATTAAACCTGATGAACATTGAAATATTTGAATGTCCGGGTTATGAAGCCGATGATATTATTGGTACAATTGCAAAAAAAGCGGCTCAAAATGGGTTTAAAGTTTTTATGGTGACACCTGATAAAGATTTTTGTCAACTGGTAGATGATAACATTTCAATTTATAAACCCAGAAAATCAGGAAATGATGCAGAAATACTTGGAATAAATGAAGTAAAACAAAAATTTGGTATTAATGATACAAACCAGGTAATTGACATTCTTGCTTTATGGGGCGATACTTCGGACAATATACCCGGTGTTCCTGGAGTGGGGGAGAAAACGGCCGAAAAATTGATTGCAGAATTTTCGACTGTTGAAAATATTCTTAACAACTTAGATAAACTCAGTGTCAAACAGCAATCTGCATTTAAAGAAAACATAGCAGACCTTAATATTTCAAAAAAGCTTGTTACTATTGAAACCTCTGTTCCTCTTGAATTTATTGAAGAAAAACTAGTTTTGAAAAAGATAAAAGAAAATGAATTAAAGGAATATTTTAATGAATTGAATTTTAAATCTCTAATATCAAAATTCTTTAATTCATCTAATGATTCAGCAGCGTGTAAAAAGGGAATATATGCAGGGAAATCTTTTTGATATTCCTGAAGTAGAACAGGAAATGAAGTCAGAGGTACAAAGTTATGAAACAACAAAAACCGTTCAACATAGTTACAGAATAATTGAAAATGAGACAGAAATTTCAGGTTTTATAGAATTACTTAAAACAAAAAAGGAGTTTTGTTTTGATACTGAAACAACCGGTTTAGACCCTCACAACGATTCTCTTGTAGGTATCTCAATTTCATTTTTACCGCATGAAGCATATTATATTCCGATAGATTTGGATAGGTCAAAATCAATCAAATTATTGACAGGGTTTAAACCTGTATTTGAAAATGCTGAGATTCCAAAGATTGGGCAAAACCTAAAATTTGATATTTTATTCCTGAAGAATTACACTGTTGATGTAAAAGGGAAATTATTCGATACTATGCTTGCCCATTATATTCTTCAACCCGAACAGAGCCATAAAATGGATAACCTGGCAATAAAATATTTAAACTATAAACCAATCGCTATTGAAGAACTGATTGGTAAAAAAGTCCTGCACAACTTAATATGCAAGCTGTTCCGTTGGATATAATTGGCGAATATTCATGTGAAGATGCTGATATTACTATTCAGCTAAAAAATGTTTTAGAACCTGAATTAAAAAAGCTTGGCTTCGATGATTTGTTTAACAATCTTGAAATGAAACTATTAAGTGTATTGGTTGATATTGAATTATGCGGATTTAAAATTGATGTTGATTATTTAAAAAACTATAGTATTGCCTTAAAAAATGATATAAAAAGCATTGAAATAGAAATATATAAGTTAGCTGGAGAAGAATTTAATATTGCTTCACCTAAACAGCTTGGTATTATTTTATTTGAAAAGCTTAAAATTTCTGATGATGCAAAACTGACAAAGACACAGCAATATTCTACTAATGAGGAAACATTGCAATCGTTAATTAATAAACATTCAATTGTAAATCAGATTCTTGAATATAGAGGATTGACAAAATTACTTTCAACTTATGTTGAAGCACTGCCCAGATTAGTTAACAGGCAAACAGGCAAAGTTCATACTTCATTTAATCAATCGCTAGCTGTTACAGGCCGATTAAGTTCTAATAATCCCAATCTTCAGAATATTCCGATCAGAGAAGCACGTGGGCGCGAAATTCGTAACGCTTTCATTCCATCATCTGCTGAGAATATTTTGTTATCCGCTGATTATTCTCAAATTGAATTAAGGTTGATGGCACATTTCAGCAAAGATGAAAATATGATTGATGCTTTTAAAAACAATCAGGATATTCACACTTCAACAGCATCCAAAGTATTCAAAGTTAAAATAGAAGAAGTTACAAAGGAGCAAAGAAGCAAAGCAAAAACGGCAAATTTCGGTATAATATATGGAATTTCAGCATTTGGTTTATCGCAACGCATGGGCATTCCAAGAAAAGAGGCAAATGAATTAATTGAAGAATATTTTAAAACATTTCCCGGTGTTAAAAAATATATGACAGATGTTATTCAATTTGCAAAGCAAAACGGATATGTTGAAACCTTAATGAAAAGGAGACGTTATTTGCCGGATATTAATTCCAAAAATGCCACAGTGAGGGGAATGGCTGAAAGAAATGCAATTAATTCACCAGTTCAGGGAACTGCAGCTGATATAATAAAATTAGCTATGATAAATGTTCATGAAGAATTTGAAAGTAATAATTTGAAATCTAAAATGATTTTACAAGTGCACGACGAATTGATATTCGATGTTTATAGACCTGAGTTGGATAATGTGAAGAAAATTGTCAAAAATAAAATGGAGAATGTTTTGAAACTTTCGATACCCTTAATAGTAGAATTGGGCGTTGGCAATACCTGGCTTGAGGCACATTAATTGAATATTTAAAAAAGTGGATATAATTAGTTTTTTTTATGGTTCTAATGTTTAATTTTAAAATTGATATACTTTGTAATTTTATTTTTTCATTGAATATTATATCAGTTATATACATAGCCAATTTTGGATTTAAAAAATAATTTATTGAAATGAGCAAACTGATTTATTTTGTCGATGATGACAAAATGATTTTAAACCTGCTTGAATATACTTTTAAAAGCAGGGATGATTACGAAGTAAAAACATTTCGCACAGGTGAAGATTGTTTGGCAGCAATGCATGAGAAACCTAATTTAATTGTCTTAGACCATAATTTCGTCATCGAAAATACAAAATTTACAAGTGGTTCTGAAATATTAGAAAAAATTCGCGAGGTCGATAATAAAGTAAAAATTATTATTTTGTCTGGTGAGGATAATAAGCTGGTTATCGATAATTATATGAGATGCGGTGTTGATAAATTTATAGTAAAAAATTCTTTTTTTATCGATTCTCTTATCGATTCTATAATAAATATTTTCAATCAATTAAATTAATAGTACGTAATACATTAATATTCAATATTATAAATACTTCATAATCTTCTTATATTCTATTTTTTCAAATTTTAGTAACTTTTCACTACACGAAACCGTCTTTGGTTTAATTAAGGAAACATGACAGTTGAGGAGTACAATTTTTGTGTTGATGAATTTTCAGACAATGTCTATCGCTTTATCTTAAAAAATATTCACGATATCGATAAAGCAAAAGACATTGTACAGGATAGTTATGAAAAATTGTGGATAAAGGTAGAGACGGTTGCTTACGAAAAGGCCAAATCATATCTTTTCACTACTGCTTATCATACAATGATTGATTTGTTACGCCGCGAAAAAAAATTTGGTGACTTTAATAATGTGAAACATGAAAATTATTCTCATACTGATCAATATTCTGATTTAAATGAGATTTTGCATGAAGCAATCAAATTGTTGCCTGAAGCTCAACGATCTGTTATCATGCTTAGGGATTATGAAGGTTATACTTATGAAGAAATAGCTGAAGTGACAGGGTTGAATGAGTCTCAGGTTAAAGTATATATATACCGGGGAAGGATGTTTCTAAAAGAGTATATCGGTAAACTTGAAACAGTAATTTAAAAAATGAAGATTAGCCGAAATAATTACGAAGTTTATTTTCTGGATTATCATGAAGGAAGAATTTCTTCAGAAGTAAAAGCTGAATTAATGAAATTTCTTTCTGAAAATGAGGATATTGAAAAAGAATTTTATGATTTTCAAGATATTTCAATTAAGCCTGAAAATATCGTATTTACTGATAAAAATATTTTAAAAAAGGGACTTTCGGATATTTCAGTAATCAATGATGAAAACTTTGATGAATTTTGCGTTGCTAAACTTGAAGGTGATCTTTTAGAAAATGAAAATTTGAATTTTGAAAAATTTCTTAATAATAACATTAGCAGGGCACTTGACTATAAAATTTACTTAAAAACATTACTTGAGCCTGATAAAAGAATTGTTTATCAAAATAAGGGCGAATTAAAAAGAAGAATACTTGAAAAAAAATCCAATTCAATTTATATATGGATTTCAGTTGCTGCATCAATTGCCTTATTGGTTTTAGTTTATTTTGGGTTCAACAAAATAAATGAAGTAAAAAAACTAACTAAAAATGAAATTCGAATAGTAAAATCAAAAGATCAGCATAATGAATTTAAAAAGACCGCTCAAAGTATAGAAAAATTTCCTAATAAAAAAACTGATCTATTTATTTTAAAAAATTCAAATGTTGAACTAAAGCAGACTAACACAATAAAAGATAATGTTGAAGTTGCTGAAGACCGATCTATTGTTTTTAGTCCAATTCCAAGTATTAATTTGTCAAGTCTTCCTGTGAAAAATATTAAGAATGAAATTTGTTTTTCAAAGGAAGTGTTTAATAATAATCAAGAAATTCAAATTAATAATCCAGCTAATTTAAAGAATCAAATTATATCAAAGATCAATAATGTTGTTAATAGTAAGTATTTTAAAGACTATTTCAACAATGACAGGTTGGATATTAAGACATTAGCAACTTCTGGTATGAAAAGTCTTGAAAAATTTACCGGTATGAAAATAAAGTACGATAAAGAAACTGATACTACCGGCAGCAGGACAATTTATGCTTTCAATTCCAAATTACTTAGTTTCTACAGCTCGCACGAAAATAAATAAGGTTTGTAACATTTTTTGTAACATGTCCGTCATACAATCAAAACGCATGATTGTTGAATAGTAAAAATATTGAATTATGAAAAAAATTATAATTAATATAGGAATAAGCATTTGTTTTTGTTGTGGTGTTTATAGCCAATCAAGTGATTCTACTAAATATTCGGAAAAAAACATATCGCAAAGCGATACCATGCACAGGGAAATACTGGGAGACCGTCCAACAGTTGAAAAAACTGGCGATACAACCAAAATCAGGTTAGGCAAGAAGGGTATTACAATTGTTGAGAAAAATGGAAAGACAACTGTAAATATTGACAAAAATGATAATTCTTCAAATCATAAGAACCAGGAAGACAATGATGAGTTTTACAGTAATAAAAAGGATTATTTTGACAAAGACGATTGGAACCACGAAAGAAATAATTCAAGAAAATTCAGGCCTCATTATGCCGGGTTCGAGATTTTCTTAAATAACTTTTTAGACAAGAAAAACAGTTTATCAAGAAATTCAAGTAATGAGTTCATGGACTTAAATACAGGAGCTTCTTGGGCTGTGAATATCAACTTCTTTGATTATGGATTCCCATTTTCTCAAAATATTGGATTGGTTACAGGGCTTGGCATGGAAATTAACAGCTACCATTTCAATAACAACAATAACATTATGAAAGATTCCATTACGAATGTAATTGTTGCAAAACCAGCACCTGTAGGAGTTGTGTACGAAACATCTAAATTTGGGGATACATATATTAACGTTCCTTTACTACTTGAAATCCAGTTTCCTATTGGACAAAAAGGTAAACCTATATATTTTTCAGGAGGTGTTCTCTTGGGCGCAAAAATAAGTTCAACTTCAAAAGAAATATATAGTTTGGATGGACATGAACATACAAATCGAATTCATAATGATTTCAACTTATCGCCTTTAAGATATGGCATACAGGGTAGGATAGGGTACAGGGCAATAAATTTGTTTGCCACATATTATCCAACCCCTCTTTTTGTCAGCAACAAAGGGCCGGAATTATATCCTTTTAATGTCGGGATAGTTTTAATTCCTTTCTAATATTGGTTTTACGGTTAATTGGTAGAAGCCGTCTCAAAATTAAAATGAGACGGCTTTTTAAATTTTTATCGAACTACTAATATTTTTTTGATATAAGTGTTATTGCCGGTATTTACTTTTATAAGATAAAGTCCGGAAACGAGGGTTGGAATATCGATTGTAAAAGGTGAAGATTGAATTGAAAACATTACTTTTTTTGATAAAACCAATTGGCCAAGTTGTGTAAAGATTTCAACGTTCTCTTCAGATGCTCCTTCTACGTAAATTGCAAAATTAAAAGTTCCTTTATTCGGGTTTGGGTAAATTTCAATATTGTTGCTATATAAATCCAGGATACAATTACCGGAAGCACCATTATATCCGTCAAGCTGGAGCCAATATGTTTTACCAGGGGTCACATTTACTTTTTCTAAATATGCAGTAAGATCAGTTTCAGAACGGTTATCATTTGCTGCAACGATGGTATATAATGAAGAATTTCCGGAAAAAATATCATAAACCGACGCAGCTTCATAAATAGCAATCCTGTCATTGAACCCGCGTGTATCAATAGTAATTAGTCCATTTGGAGGTCCAATAAAAGTAAACCAAATGGTATTATTAGGGGCAGGCCCAGGGCACCAACTGTCATTGCTTGTACATTCTGTTGTTACAGGGCTGGGTTCTGAAACCTCTACTGTAGCACAAATATTTGAATACGGCCCATTTTCTCCTAACTTAAGTGCAAATGAATTTGCAATATCATCATTTATTGGTAAGATAATATTGAAATTAACGCTATCTGATGCAGTGCAATTACCTTGTTCACCAATCACTTTTAATAAAGCTTTAAAAGAACCTTCTTTTTTGATATCAGACTTTAAAGTAAGTTTTATAGTATCAAAATTAGTAAGAGAATCAAACTTTTGTGAAGGATAAATGCTGAAAGCATATTTAGATGCTCCAGTAGCTATAATAGGTAATTGTTGAAACAGATACCCGCAAACAGAGGTATCGTCAGAAAAATTTTGAAATTTTACATCAAGATTTCCTGCAATAATGCAATTACTACGCGTAATCGAATCTGAACCGTTTGAATTGGTTGCAGTAAGGGTTACTGAATACGGACCTTCTTTTAAAAAAATAATTTGTGGGTTTTGAGAAGTGCTATCTGTACCATTGACAAATTCGTAAGTAGAAGGATATGCAGACCAACGCCATATATTAGGTTTTAACTGCGACTTATCATAAAATTGAACAGGTGTCGCTAAACAAACTTTAATCAGGGGTGTATTGAATTCAGCAATTGGTGCGTTTTTGCTATCAATTCCGTCTATTACAGGAACTCCTGTTTTATCTGGATCAAGCCAGATTGCAAGTTGCTGCAGGCTATTGGAGCTGCTATTCATCGATAAATTAAATTTCCCAAAATAGAAATACGGTGAATTTCCACCATGACACTGACCAATAATTCTTTTGTTCATATTAAATAAAGGAGAGCCTGACGAACCTCCTTCAATAGTGCCTACAGTGAAATCGGCCTGCCAATGCGTGTTAATTGCAGATGTGCTTACAAAATTACCACTTTCGTCCTGCCAATTTATTGATTGGGAATTACTTGTAAGGCGGGTATAATCTAAGGCAATACATTTTGACCTGCCTCCTGGCTGATGGATACAAACGGCACTATCTGGAATATTTCCACTTCTATCCCATCCGGCAAAATAGGCATTATATGTGGACGGAGGATCCTGGAAAAGAAGAGTTAAACAAAAATCGCTTGTTGAATTGGAAGAAACCAAAGTGGCCCCGGATAAAGTTTGCCATGGCTTAATTGAAGTTGTATCACCACAACTTTTAGCTTCAAAATTAAAGTAAAAAACCATTGTATTGGCTACAACATTTGAACTAACACAATGATTTGCTGTAAGAAAATAGGGCTTTTCATCGTTTTTAGTATTATTTATCAATGAACCTGAACAAAAATACCCTATAAGATTATCTACAAATGTAATCCTGCAAACAGCGCGTTTTTGTACCTGCCAATTTGCACCATCCGGGCAGTTAATTCCATAATCTGTTGTACTTGAGAGAATAGTAAAAATGTTCCTGTAGGACTGCAGTATATAACCTATGAATAATTCTCCTGAAAATTCAGGATTTAATGGCTCAAAATATTCAATTGTTGCATTGTTTCCTTGAAATTCTTCTATAGGTAATTGATTTAATGAATTATTGTTCAAACAAGTAAATGCACCAATTACTTCAGAATGGTCATCATTGTAAATAAATAAACTGGAGCCTAATGGTAATTTGAATTTACTAAAATGAATTCCTAAAGAATATGATACCGGAGATTGCAACCTAAATTGCCAGATACATCCTTTTCCTGCAATTGTAGTCTTAACTCCTTCACTCTTAATGTCTATGCTTAACTCATTGGCTATAGCATATCTATTTGTAATTCCATTATTGAAATCTTCAGCCCTTAGTTTTGCAGTATCTAAAAATTCAAGCGTTTTAAAGGGCAAGACAACTGCTTCTTTATTTTTAAGCTGAAAACTTTCAGGAATTCCAGGAACAGAAATCTGAGAATTAACCTTGTAAAAAGTAAAAACTAAAATTACTGGTATAAAACACTTTAAGTTCATTAATTATAACATTTGTGGCAAAATAACGAAAATGCTTGCTAAACAATTAATCAAAAACTTCTTTCAATATCTGCAGCGATTTAATATTTCCCATACCTGAAATATGAAGCTTGTAAAATTCAATCAATTTCTCGAGAAAATAATGACGTAGTTGTCTCGAAAGACTTATTGAATCTGCTTCATCAAAACTTTTTTCGATCAATGTTGCGAATATAGCACTTTCTTCCTTATGGATAAAATATCCGTGTATCGGCACTTCTTGTTCAAAACATCCATTTAACAAATTAAAAAGCTTATTGGTTTCTGAATAATTGTTAAAAGGGAAAAATCCTAAATGTTTAGACAATTGGATTAAAAAAACCATGTGGAAATTTGCTATATTTTTTGTCTCCAAATCGAGAAGCTGCAAACTGTTTAATAAAAAACTGAATAAGATTGGATTGGGCTCTTGTTCGCGTAAAGTACGATATAAAACCTCAGCAATAAAAACAGCTATAGAATTTTTAATAGGTTGAAAAGGAATATGCAAATATACAGGGTTATTTCTGGCTTCTTTTAGATTATGAAGGTCATGGTTTTTTTTGCTGTAAACCTCCATTTCAAGAAGGTTGAGTGGATAAAATTGATTTGCATTAATTGAAGCTTTCCTGCTATAAGCACCTTTAACAAGATATGTCTGGCGGCCAAACTGTTCCGTATAAGTATGCGCAATAAGACTGGTATCGCCATATTTAATTGTATGCAATACTATGCCCCTGGTTTTAGAAAGCATTATTGGGATTAAAATTATAATGCAAAATAACGATTTTTCAATCAATATTGAATATTTTATAGTTAACCCAATTATAACTAAAGAAAAATATTTTGACACTTTTTTATTGGACAAATCTTGAGTTTGAATCTGACTCTCACAACAAATCCATTGAAGGAAATAGTTAATAAAATAATCTTTAATGCACAGAATAAAAACGATAGAACTATTTAAAATTAATTAGGTTCGATAAATTATTTATGGCTAAAGCCCTTTTTTTAATTGCTCTTTACTAACCCCAAGCATAAGCCTGGGGCTAATCATCATGTTGATATCTTGAACTTAAGTCCTAAACATCTTTTCTTACCCCGAACCGAGCTTAAATTTGGGCTATCAACACGGTTAATCAGTTAAGCTGTTTTATCGCTTTTTGGAGGATATTATCAAGGCTGATTTGGTATTCGAGTGCTTTCTGCTCGCCAAAAAGTGGTGTAAATTCGCGATAAACGTAATTTTTAATGTCAGTTTGCCAATCGAGGTAAGAAAGTGTGGTAATTCGTCCTTCCTGCCTTCTTTCAAAAAGGCGGTTAACGATATTAACTTTTGAAAGGTAGGCCATGTATGCTTTAATTGATATATGCAATTCGTTCGATAAAAGATTTTCAATAAGTTTGATCTCATGCGGCATAATCTCAGAAGTAGATTCGTAAAGATTATTAAAATTATTGTCCCAGTTCAGATAATTAATAAGATAATTAACTGTTTTAAATACTTCTTTGTTGTCGTCCTGGTCGATTGTTTTTAGAAAAATTTCCCTCATTTCTCCCAAGTATGCAACTTTTATATGATTATCGATAATTTTTGTGATTTCCGTAG